>CAXBJE010000476.1:0-2810 GCA_963975525.1 uncultured Owenweeksia sp.
GTAAAGTTTCCATCCTCATTATAATAGAACTTATCCTCATACTCATCCTGCGCTGCAGAAGTAATGCTGTCACTTAGGTCAAAAACGTTGGTAAACTCTAGTCCTCTAAACCTGAAGGTACTATCGGCATCAAGCATTTCTCCGCTAGTAAAAAAGATAAATCCAAAGTCTTCTACCGAAAGGGACAATGATGATTTTGGACTTAATTTAAACATGGTGGATGCACCAGCACTAAGCCCTAGGCCTGCCATTGGTTGGGTATCGATAATTCTATCTCGCAATTGATAATCTACATCAAGATCAATGTATTCACCATTTGGAGCCGTTGTAAGCGACCCTTTGTTTATTTTATACAAACTAAAGTCGTGACCAACATTTATCCCAATGGAAACATTAACCGGCTGAAGGGAATCAAGCATCACGTCAAAATTGTAATCCAAGGTGGTGTAGTACCACGACTCATATTTGGTGTTGCCTAAATCCAGGGTTTGGTTTACATAGGGCTTGTTACCATATAGAGCCAGCTTTAGCAAATCATGGCTTAAGTTACCACTGGTGAAGTATTTGTTTTTTATGCTGAAACCATGTCCTTTTTTGTAGATATCAAGTATCCGATACCCGGGCTTTTGATATTCAAAGTTTATCTCACGGAAGTACCCAAACCTTAAAGGGCCATGAATGGAGCTTAACAGGTTGTCCTTATCTTCCTTATTCAGGAAGTCCTTGGAGGTAAATTTTAACAACTCAGAAGTGGAAATGCTGTTGCACAATGCACCGTAGCCATACTCGGCAGAAATGTAAGGGCGCTTTGTTTTAATAAACAGGTCGGCATCTATTGCACTATCAGAAGGCTCAGATTGACCAAATGCCACTACGCCCCAAAGGAGCAGAATGCAGAAGTAAAAGTGTTTCATTTATTTAGTGCGAATGGTAAGATCACCGCTAAGGGTGAGGTCCATATAATTGTTGCTGTAGAGTTTTACTTTTTGTGGTGGGAGAGGAGTATCTAATAAAACCTGAAAAACCAAGCGCTCTGTTTTCTTCAGCATTTTAATGGCTTCGTTATTTAGCGGATACTCAGAAATGGAGCGCACAGAACCAATGGCCACACCATTATTATCAATAGAAGCTGCCTCTACAATATCCGATGAGGTAAGGCGGCCTAATTCATTCCCGGCACCGTTTACCATTACCAATTCAATTCTGCATTCCAATGGAAAGTTGTTGTCGGCAATAATCTTTAGTGCCCCGCTTTGCAATTGATTTTTTGGATCAAGGTCTGAGTAATCAAACTCATTAGTATCTGCAAGCAGTATGCTTTTCGCAGAAAAATCAAGAGGAATTTCAAGGTTGAGATAAACCTTTACGCCAAAATCAGAAAAGATAAACTGCTGATAATCCTTTACAGAGGTTGAGCCGTTGATGTATGCTGAAAAATCGGCAAACAGGAATTCGGGCTGGTTTTCAAAAAGTTTGTCCAAATTACTGTTACTACTGTTGATGTTTAAATCGAGCCTTTTAGGTTCAGGTGCATTACTTAGCAAGGTGGCAGAGGGGACCGTTTGATTCATCCCCAACAGGGTCCAGTTCAAAGCCACCGTTCCTGATGACCTCTGTGCTCTAAGGCTGTTTAATCTGATGTCAATTGGGGCACCAATACTATTTTCAACCCCAATACCGAGCTTCACATCGGCCAGGTCAAAAGATCCACTTCTGATAATATTGAATAAATCCACTTTACTGGTTTCACTTCCTTCAATGGTATCCTTACCGAGATATCCATATCCTTGAGAAGCAATAAGGTTGGTGATGCCTGTTTTTAACAGAACACTGTCGTCAAGCGATAGATGCACAAGATTTCCGGTTGAATCTATTCTCCCCCTTAGGGTGGTATAAAATGAATTGTAAATGCCTACATCTGTTGGTAATCCAGTAAGATCAACAGTATAGTCAACTAAATCCACTTCTTTAAAAGTTGTTGAAATCCCCCCCCTAGGCGCAGGTGGAATGTTTTCGTTAAAGGCCAGGGCCATACTGTTTTTTGTTGCATTGGGTACAGCATAGTCCAGTTTTATTTCGTCTTCAATGGTGCTGGTGGCATCCAAAAATATTTTACCCTCTTTTATTTTTATGGAGGTTAGCTCAGAATTTCCGGAAGGAACTGTGGTAACGGTGGTGTCGTTTGCTAAATCCTGACTAGGAAAAATTGCGGTGGCAGATGTTGGCACCAAACTATCTAGAGTAAGTTTAATCAGGATTTTATCCGTGGTATCAATAAGAATGGTATCACCTTGACTACCTGGGCTTTCAAAACGTCTGAGCTCCGCAATTAGCTGCCCTTCTATAGTAACATTGTTGAGCGGAAAGCGCTCAGTGTAAGTCTGTCCTGGTTTTAGAGTATCAACGTAAGATTGAAAAATAGCTGTTTGCGAAACCTTGTTTTGCAGTATGAAGGTGAGATCAACCAGGGCAACAGGAAATTCATTTTTTAATACTAATTCGGCAGCTCCACTTTGAAGAGTTACTGTTTGAAACAGGCTGGTGGCATCAACAGGAAACTTTTTGCGCAGAACAGGAGGAAAGGGCGGTACAACCGCTTTTTTACCATTGTTGAAAATAATAAACTGCCCTTGTGCACCTCCCACCTTTGAAAGCTCACCAAGCGAAATACTGTTATTAACCACTCGTGTTCCAAAATCTATGCTATTTAGATTTATCGTATTTTCATACTCCTCATTAAGTGGAGTAAAGATTTCATCGGGTTTTAAATCCGCTAGCCTGGTTTGATAAACCAAACTCAAAGCACCATC
>CAXBJE010000477.1:0-2788 GCA_963975525.1 uncultured Owenweeksia sp.
ATACTGAAGTAAAAAAGTGCTTTGAGAAGTTTACCCGTGAGGGAACCTTTCACCAGGATGCTACCAATAACTACTACCTGTATCGCCAGGTAAAGGAGGGTAATGAATACATTGGGCTGATTGCCGCAGTTGCGGTACAGGATTATATAGATGGTAAAATCAGAAAGCACGAAAACACGCTTACCAATCGTGAAAAGATGTTTACCGACTATTTGGAAACATCGGGTTTTAATGCAGAACCGGTATTGCTTACTTACCGAGATGATTTGCGGTTAAATAAAATTTTTGCGGAGTATATAGAGCAGCGATCCGAGTATGAGTTTACCAGTACGGATAAGGTTCTTCATCAACTTTGGTTGATAGAAGATGAAAAGCACATTTCGCAAATTTCAAAGGCATTTATTGATCAGGAGGCATTGTATATAGCCGATGGACATCACAGGTGCTCCAGCTCCTCGCTTTTGGCAAAAAGGCTAAAAAACAAGGAGGGCTCGGATCATAACTATTTTATGGCTTTCCTTATTGGCGAGGAGCAAATGAAGGTGTATGATTTTAACCGATTGATAAAAGGCACTGATGGAAAAACCGAAGAAGAGTTGATTTCCATGCTAGGAAAAAACTTTTTAGTGGAACCAATGCATGGAGTAACCTACAAGCCTGAAAAACTCCATGAAATTGGAATGTACATAAAGGGCCATTGGTATAAGCTGGTGCCACGTACAGGTACTTTTGATCCGCAAAGTCCCGTTGGTAGGTTGGATGCTGAAATTCTCAGTAAAAAAATATTAAAGCCTGTACTGGGTATTCAAAACCTAAAAACCGATAGCCGGGCGGGTTTCCTCCCGGGAACGGAAGGGATGAAAGGTTTAGAAAAAAAGGTGGATTCTGGAGAATATGATATTGCCTTTGCACTATTCCCGGTAACAGTAGAGCAAATAAAGCAGGTGGCTGATGCCGGAAAAACCATGCCTCCCAAAAGTACTTACATAGAACCTAAACTTAGGAGCGGCCTCACTGTTTATAAGATTTTGTAATCACCTGTTTCCTGAATTTTACTTTCTGATATGTCTTCATTAATTGCTGAAAATATTCAATTATTCAAAAATGCCTTGCCTGATAAAGTGACATTGGTTGCGGTGAGCAAAACCAAACCGGTTGGGGATATACTAGAGGCTTATGAGGCTGGTCATCGTGATTTTGGTGAAAACAAAATACAGGAGATGGCCGATAAATTTGAGGCCTTACCGAAGGACATCCGCTGGCACATGATAGGGCATGTGCAGGGGAATAAAATTAAATACATGGCGCCCTTCGTGCATTTGGTACATGGTATTGATAAGGCGAAAAGGCTGAAGGAATTAGATAAAGAAGCCAGAAAAAACGATAGGATAATTGATTGTTTGCTTCAAATTCACATTGCTAAAGAAGATAGCAAGTTTGGCTTTGATGAGGCCGAGGCTGAAGAAGTATTGGCTAATAATCCAGCAGAGAAATACCCCAATGTTAGAATACGGGGATTAATGGGTATGGCCACTTTCAGCGATAACGAGCAGGAGGTTAGAAATGAGTTAAGAGGCCTGTCTCAGTTTTTCAGGAAGCTAAAAGCAAATTTAGATCTCTCCAACTTTGATATTTTATCAATGGGTATGAGTGGGGATTATCAACTGGCTATTGATGAAAATTCAACAATGGTTAGGATAGGATCATCAATATTTGGTGGAAGAAATCAATCTAAGTAAACACCCAGCTTAAAGCCAAGTATAGGGGCTACACCTGTGTAGTCAACGTCAAATGGGCGTCCACCAGATTTGAATTGAGAAGGTTGCTCATCATTGTTAAGCTTTCTCATGTACTTCATTCCATAGCTTATTTCAGTAAAAAACTGATCGAAAATAAACTCCATTCCAATCTCTAACTGAGCTCCAAATACCTGTGCGTTGTAAATCTTATCTATTTCCTGATAATTGAGATAAGTTATTCCATCATCCACGTAAGGCACAAACCCATAACCAACATAGGTTACGTTGGCACTTTGGTAAGATGCTGTGATACGGGTAAAGTGATAGGTATTGCGTTTTTGGCTTTTGGCGAAATAGTATTTGTGAGATGCATTAACATAAAAACCTCCAACTGCCTGCCTTAAACTTTCACCCACGCGGTTGTCCATGTCTTCGGTGCCATACAACAGCCCCAATCCCAAACCCAGCGCGTTTGGTCCGTCAACTCGGTAGTCAAGGTCAAAACGGATACGGTTGCTAATGAGGTCGGTAAAAACAAAACCCACCCGAAGTTTTTCGGATGGGTGTGGCTTTTGAGGCATTAAATCTTGCTGAGCATGCATAGTGGCACTGCCAAGCAAGATAAATGCACAAGTGAGGGTTCTTAGTATCATATACGGCTAAGGAACTCTAGCTTTCCGTTTTTAAAGCGGTATTGAGAAATCCCGGAAATTGTTGAAACGATCATCAGGTCTCCGTAAGGGATAATGTCAATGGCCTTTACTTCTTCTTTAGTTAGAAAAACAGGATTGGCACCATCATTAATGTCATATACCTTCAGTCCGTTATCACAAACCAAAAGAGTATCGCCATGCAGGCCAAGTCCGATTGGAAAATCCATTGGCATTTCCTTTACCACATGCATGCTGCTTAAGTTTCTAATATCCACAACATCCATTTGATTTACATTGCTTACTCCGCAATTGTTGTTGCCAGTTTCCTGACGTGTGCGCAGCGTTACGTAAGCATAATCGCTATTAGCAACTACCGGGTCGCAACTGGTAATATGC
>CAXBJE010000478.1:0-2770 GCA_963975525.1 uncultured Owenweeksia sp.
CCAAAATCTCCTTGGAATCCTCCATATAGTTTTCGGCAGCTGAAATAAGGCGGGCAATAGCTGGCTTATACTTTTCATCAAGCTGATTGATTTCGCCATTAATGTTGTTACCAGTAGGATAATCAGCCTGCTCCACCATGTCATTAATCATTCCCTGCAAGCCCATTTTACGGCCATCGTCAGGAGAATATATTCTATCAATTCCATAAGCATGAAGCTCCTCTATTTCTTCAGGCAGAATTACACCACCACCGCCACCAAAAATCTTGATGTGGCCTGCACCCTTCTCCTTCAAAAGGTCGCGCATGTACTTAAAGTACTCCATGTGCCCGCCCTGGTAGGACGTCATGGCAATGGCCTGGGCATCTTCCTGAATGGCTGTGTTAACTACTTCCTCCACTGAGCGGTCGTGCCCAAGGTGAATAACCTCACAGCCTGTGGCCTGAATAATACGCCTCATAATATTGATGGCAGCATCGTGGCCATCAAAAAGTGATGCCGCTGTTACAATTCTAACTTTATTCTTGGGTGTATATGGAGCTACCTGTTGCATAGTCTGATTTTTGAGAGTGGCAAAGGTAAGAAAGAGGCCAAAGACAATGAGGCATTATTAACGGGCAACCTTCCCCGTTGAAACCCGTCCATAATATAAAATCAAACACCCCCTCAAAACCATCACCATGAAAACCATTTTTATCCTTTTGATTGCACTAATCTCCGGGTCACTACAGGCTCAAAAGTTCGACATCTATGTAAGTGATGCGGGTAATTTTAATACTCCACCCTGGCAAATTTTAAAGTTCGACCCCAATGGTCAGAATCCTCAGGTTTTTATCAATACTAATCTGGGATGGCCTCAGGACATTCTATTTCTTGGAGATTCGGTAGTATTAATATCTAACCTGAGCAGTGGTAAAATAACCAAACATCACACCGCCACCGGAACCTACATCGGGGACTTTGCCACAGGCCTTGCCGGCCCAACAAGGATAAAGATTGGCCCCGATTCGCTACTTTATGTACTACAATGGAACGGTGCCGGAATAGTAAAGCGATATAACCTCAACGGAACTTTTGTGGACGACTTTACCACTACAGGAGTAACCCAAAGCATAGGACTGGATTGGGATGCAAAAGGGAGGCTCTATGTCTCTTCCTATAATCAAGACCATGTGAAGCGGTTTGATAAAAATGGAAATAACCTTGGGATTTTTATAAACTCAAACCTCGCGGGGCCCACCAACATTTGGTTCGACTCCAATGGTCATCTCCTGGTTTCTGATTACGATGGAACTTCTGTAAAACGCTTTGACACCACAGGAACCTTTGTTTCAAATTTCCTTACGGGATTGAGTAAATCAGAAGGAGTGGCAGTTTATCCAAACGGAGATATTTTGGTTGGTAATGGAGCAACCAGCTCGGTAAAACATTTTGATAGCTCAGGTAATTTTATTGGAGATATAATAACAACGGGAACGGCAAATCTCAAAAACCCAAATGCTGTGGTACTAAGAGAAAATCCCACCTTTAGGATAAATGAAGCCAAGCCTACTAAGCCGCAACCCCTGTACCCCTCAGCAGGAAGAGAGTTTTTAATAGACAAGTCTTTACTCCCAAAAATTGATAGCTCTGCAGTATTTAATCTTAAAGGAGAAGTAATCTCAAAATCCACAATTACTGACACAGTAGTGTGGGATGCCTCAGCTGTTGAAAACGGATTTTATATAATAAAACTGTTTTGGAATGATGGAAGCCAAAGTAGCCAAAAGGTGGAAGTAATACATTAGTGGTTCTATGCCACCTGTTTATGAAGAACTTGCTCGGCTCTTTCAAATGCACGAACCTTTTTCCATTCACTCCACTTTTCGCCCAGCAATTTGTTCATGCCTTTATCCAGCACAAAGTGCCTTGCTATATTGGTTAATCCTTTTAACTGATTAGCCAATCCATTGTGAGCTCTGATGTTCATTCCAAAACCGCCATCTATATATTCAATGTAATGCCAGTTTTGAGTAGGTATATAAATGGTTTCACCATGCTCCAATATGGTCTCATATCCTTCTAAATACTGCAGCGCGGGATATTTGCCGTAATCAGGCTGATCAATATCCACAAGACTCTTTACGGTAAACGGTTCCTGATAAAGGTAACGGCCACTATGTTGCGGAAAAATCACTACCCTTTTGCGGGTTTGAAACTGAGTTAAAAAGGTTTCGCCACAATCAATGTCATAATGCAGATTGACTTTGCTTCCCTCCCCGCCAAAAAACATATAAGAATAGTTAGGGTGCCATCCATCCATAACATTGGGCATAAAAAAGTCAGCGCGAAGCTCAGGAGCCACCTTAAAAATGTCATAGGCAAACATTCTAAGGTCGGTAGGTTGTGATTGGATAAGATCCAGGTATTCGCCAAACTTCATGTGGCGTGTAAAGGCCATATACCCTTTGCCTGAATTATGAAAATCGTTTCCGCAAAGCGGTACCTCCAAATGCCCATAATTCTTTTTAAACCAGTCAAAGGTCCATTTTTCTATGGCTGGCCAGTCCTTTACCAAATCGGTAAATACCACTGGTTTTCCGGGCTCCAGAAAGGTTTCTTGAAATTCTTGAGGAGTGACTCCACTCCTTTTGGGGATTGGTTGAAACTTCATCACGTAAGAATTTAAACTTCTAACTAAGGTATATCCGATAACATCAAACTCATATGATTTTGTTCATATGCGGTAAGTTGCTCCCTCAAAAAAAATGCCGACCTAATAGGCCGGCAT
>CAXBJE010000479.1:0-2767 GCA_963975525.1 uncultured Owenweeksia sp.
CCGTTATCCCAAAGGCCCCAGGCATCAAGCGGGTTTTGAGTTATGGGCGAAAGCCAAATAGTATTTATATGAAGGGAGTCAAAAAAACCATCCTTTACTTTTTGATTTACCCCGGCCAAATCACCACCATAATAATTGGCTTTATCATTTATTCCCTCGTCAGGTGTTTTTAAATCGTTATCAGGGTTTCCATTGTTAAAACGGTCAACCATTAAAAAGTACATCCGTGCCTGATGCCAGTCCGAGCGATCCAATTGAGAAACAGCGCTGACGGGCTTTCCGTATTCTAAAGGTATCAGTACATCCCTGGATTGAATATTACGGTCAAAACTGTAAATACGGATGTAAGAGCGTTTAATCTTTTTTGCCTTTTCGGGAATGACGATGTTACAATCAGGAGGCATTTTTCGATTGCATGGGAGGTTAATTTGCTCGTTATTCCAACAGACAATAAAGCTTTTGGACTTTCCGGAGCTGATAATTTTTAGCTCAGTTAACCCTTCATTTGTGGAAACCGTGAATGAGCTGGGAGAAAGTTTTTGAATGCCTCCTACGAATAATACGTTGTTATAACTTCCCATCCCATTGCTCACCTTTTCAGGATTAATAGGGTCAAGTAATTCTTTGCCATCCACATAAAGCTTATACTCATAGGCTCCGGGGCTAAGGCGGTAAGTTTGCTCATAAGCATCTTCTCTTTTTAAGAGAGGAGCGCTTCCCCTATTCCAGTTATTAAATGCTCCGATAATGCGTATCTCCCTTCCTTCAAACAGACTGTCGGGTATGCGTATGGTAACTTCTTTTTCAGAAGAATTGATTAAGACCAAATCCTTCATTCCTTCTGCGGTTCGAATGCCTAGAGTAGCCATTTTTACATGTAGCGCACCTGTGAGGATAAGCGTGTCTTTACTTTTTGAATGATTGGTCAACCCGTCAGGAAGTTCTACTTCAGTAAATTCTAAATCTGCCAAGTAATCTCTGAGGTAAATGCGCGTAGTATCAAAGTTGAGGTGAACAGGGGTATATAACCCGTGCAAAGCCGCCTGGCCCACGCTAAATATTGGAATCAGGACAAGTAACAACAGAAGCTTTTTCATAATGAAATTTTATAGCGCAACAGGTTTTCCTTTCACCCTTACGGTCACTTTCTCCTCACCATGCTGGGTAATCTTGTTTTCTGCGCCAAACTCACATTGTACAATTGTTCCCCTGAAGTTGATTTTAAAGGAAAGGCTCTTCCAATTTTCGGGCAATTTAGGGTCAAAATGAAGTTCATTATTTTTAACCCTCATTCCTCCAAAACCCTCAACCACACTCAGCCAGGTGCCCGCCATACTGGTGATGTGAAGTCCTTCATGAACTTCTCGGTTGTAATCGTCCAAATCCAGTCGGCTGGTGCGTAAATACAACTCGTAAGCTTTATCCATCTTATCAAGATAAGCGGCACTAATTACGTGCACACATGGCGAAAGCGAACTCTCGTGCAGGGTACGTGGCTCGTAAAAATCAAAGTTTTTGCGGATGGTTTCTTTGTCAAAGTGATCTTCAAAAAAGTACATACCCTGCAGCACATCTGCTTGTTTTATAAAGCAGGAGCGCAGAATCCTATCCCAGCTCCAGTGTTGGTTTATAGGGCGCTGACTTTCATCTAAATCATCAGCGGTAAGCTGTTCCTTGTCTAAATAATTATCCTGCTGTAGCACAATGCCCATGTCCTCATTTTCCGGAAGGTGCATTTTCTCAATAATGTCAGTCCAGTGCCGCGTTTCTTCAACTTGATGGAAGGAAACAGATTCTAGAATTTCAGATAGCCTTTGGGGAGAATCGGCTTTCACCTTTTTAATGGCTTCCAGCGTATAACTAAGGCACCAGCGTGCGATGTAGTTGGTGTACCAGTTGTTGTTTATGTTGTTCTCATATTCATTGGGGCCGGTAACGCCAAGCATCACGTACTTCTGGCGACTTTCGCTCCAGTTTACCCGTTGTGACCAAAAACGTGAAATACCAATTAAAACTTCAAGGCCGTGTTCGCTTAAATAAGAGTCATCATTATAATAACGGCAATAGTTAAAAATGGCAAAGGCAATGGCACCGTTCCTGTGGATTTCCTCAAAGGTTATTTCCCATTCATTGTGGCATTCTTCACCATTCATGGTAACCATGGGGTACAAGGCAGCGCCATTTGTAAAACCCAGTTTTTGGGCGTTTTCTATGGCTTTCGCCAGATGGTTGTAGCGGTACACCAAAAGGTTTCGGGCAACCTCTTTTCCAGCCGAAGCCATATAAAAAGGAAGGCAGTAAGCCTCCGTATCCCAATAAGTGGAGCCTCCATATTTTTCTCCGGTAAAGCCCTTGGGTCCAATATTCAGGCGGCTATCATCACCAGTATAAGTCTGTGTAAGCTGAAAAATATTGAACCGTATGCCTTGCTGTGCTTCGGGGTCACCCTCAATTTTAATATCGGCCTGCTCCCAGCGCTGAGCCCAGTTTTCCACCTGCTCCTTGTGCAACGTTTCAAAGCCACTCCGCATAGCCTCTGAAGCAATACTGTCTGCTACTTTGGTAAGCTGGCCTTTGGGGTGATTAAGTGAAGAAACCACACTGGCATATTTATAAAGGGTATAAGTACTGCCGGCTTTAAGCTCAGATTCAAAAGTGTTTTTTACGTATTTATCGAGGGTGGAAGTTTCGGGATAAAGTGTAGCACGGGTGCCATCTACCAAAAACTCATAGCGCATGGCTGCCGCCACATGGAAGTCCAGCTTTT
>CAXBJE010000480.1:0-2749 GCA_963975525.1 uncultured Owenweeksia sp.
TCTGTATTAAACATTACCTCAATATTTGGAGTTTTCATCACACGGTCAACCATAATTTTGGAAGCCTTAAAGTGATCTTTACGCACCAATACGGTAACCTTTGGGCAAAGCTTTGCAAGGTAGGTGGCTTCTTCGGCAGCAGAGTCACCAGCGCCAACCACAACTACTTCCTGACCTTTAAAGAAAAAGCCATCGCAAATAGCACATGCAGAAACACCATGGCCCATCAATCTCTTTTCAGACTCTAATCCTAAATATTTAGCTGAAGCGCCAGTGGCAATAATTAATGTTTTTGCTTTTATCTGGGTGGTTTCATCAATGGTAAGTGTATGCCATTCACCAGGAATCTCAGAAAGCTCAGCTTTGGTAACCATACCAAAACGAACCTCGGTTCCAAACCTTTCAGCTTGCTTTTTCAGGTCTTCCATCATTTCTGGTCCCAATATTCCATCAGGGTAACCCGGAAAGTTTTCTACATCTGTGGTTGTGGTAAGTTGTCCACCTGGTTCAAGGCCGGTATAAACAATTGGTTTCAGGTTAGCACGGGCAGCATAAATGGCTGCGGTATATCCGGCAGGGCCGGTTCCAATGATTACACACTTATGTTTTTCCATAATGTCAGTCGTCTTATTAGGGGAGCAAAAGTAACAGTTTAGAAAAAGAAATATGTCAGATAAAGACAATTCTAATGAGGTGATAAATGCTCTCATAAGAATCAATTAAATTTTTACATTTGCCGCCCTCATTCGGGAAGCAGTCTCGGTTTATTTGAGATGCACGTCTGGGGGACGTGAGGCCGTCTCGGCTTAGCCGAGATCATCCCTTACGAAAGGAATTGAAAGTATAAAATAAATATCGGGATGTAGCTCAGTTGGTAGAGTGCACGTCTGGGGGGCGTGAGGCCGCAGGTTCAAGTCCTGTCATCCCGACTAATAAGGTTAGCCTAACAGCTAACCTTATTTTTTTGCAATGCGGTGAGGCGAGGCCGTCTCGGCTGAGCCGAGATCATCCCGACCAAAAAAAAAGAGGTTGCCGAAAAGGCAACCTCTTTTTTTTGCTAATTAATGGTGCTCTTGTTGTTGCTTATGGATGACTCACCTTAAGGCTGTAATATTTAACTTTTGCAAAGGTGTTTGCATCCGTAGAGATAAGATAAGACCCGGCTTTAAAGTAATTTTCGAAAGGCCACTTTTGGAGGCTAACATCATTAAATGTGTGACTTACTCCATTTACGGTAACCACCAATTTACCTGAGGAAGCTTTAATCTTAACGGTGGTCATGCTTTTATTAATAGCGCCAAAATCATGCTTAATATCCGTCCAGGTGGCGCTGCTTTCATCATATAGGGCCGCTCCTGATGTAGATTCATCTTTCAAGCTTTTTTTGTAGGCAATAAGATGCCCATCAACCCATGTCATTTTTAGTAGGGGAGGTGCGTGATTGGAACTGAGGTTGTATTTAGTTACATCCCCGGGCGAAACAATTCCGTGAATCTGCATTACAATAACACGGCTGTTTTCGTAACTGGAGGTAGAATTGTCTTTAGAAATGTCATCAATTTTCAAAACACCTTCCATGGTTCCACCCTGGGCTAAAGTCCAGTTGTTTGAGTTGCTGCCAGGAGTCATTTGCTCACGAAGCTCCGTGCGGGGATAAGAGCTATTGGTTGTTGTAGCACCTCCGGGATAGGTGTAAAATACCAAAGAGGAGTCTGTAAAGTCATCATACAGAAATGGCTTAAGGGCGCTTACGTTGCGGTACCCAAAATCCTTTAATTGACTGGGCCCGTATTCGTCAGGTGAGTTATCATTATTTTGATCAACCGGTAGAGTTATCTTCCAGTTTGATAGATCAATCTTGTAACCTGTAACTGGTTTTTCGGGCTCTGGAATTTTTATTGGATCCGGTTGGTTAAACGTTTCCTTTTCGCAAGACGCACCAAGTAGCGTGAGAAAAAACATTAAGGTGTAAATCATAAATCCGGGTTTCACTTTATGTCTCATTTGTAATTTGTTATTTGATGCTGATAATCGGGAAGGAAATTAGGCTGAAGAACACTTGATTTCAATTCCTGTTAAGTTAGTAATTCCGCATTAAGGAATACTCCCTAAAGCAAATCAGGAAGTTTGTAATTGCAAAAGGCGCTTAATTAATTGTATTATGAATTTTGCTACTTACCATTTTCAATTATCCTTTTCCACTACAAAACTTCCCGATTCAGCCTACATGAATATTATATTTAGATGGGAGCTTAGTCAAACCCTAAACCCCAATTAATGTCATTGTTTTTGCCCCCTATTAAGTGATATCATCACTTTTCTAGTCTTCGTCAATCGGTTTAATATTCCGGCACAGTATAAATATGGACGCTATGGATAGGGGAACCATAGCCGCTATAAGAATAAATGCGGGTGTGTAGGACTCTTTGGTTATTACCGGTATCAAAAAGTTTAGGATAATTACCGAAACAGCACCAACGGTACCAGCAAGGCCAGCAAGTGTTCCCACAGATTTTCCACTGAAAAAATCGCTGGAAAGTGTTTGGATGTTTGAAATGGCAAACTGAAACCCAAATAGAACCAGAGCCACAATCATTACAAATTTTGAAGGTGTATCGGCATATACAATAGTGGCTATTAACCCACATAGCATAAATAAACCGGCTATGATGATAACCAGTTTACGGGAGTAATTCAGGCTTTTACCAGAACTCATTAGGCGGCCCGCATACCATCCACCGGCAATACT
>CAXBJE010000481.1:0-2730 GCA_963975525.1 uncultured Owenweeksia sp.
GAGAGGCCTTCGGACTTATAATTGATGGTGCCTTTGACCCCGATGCGCTACTAGGTGGTTTTATAGGAGTGATGATTCAGGGATTCCGCAGAGCTGCATTTTCTAACGAAGCTGGGGTTGGTTCAGCAGCTATTGCCCACTCAGCAGCCAAAACAAAACACCCGGTAAGCGAAGGTTTTGTTGCATTACTGGAGCCCTTTATCGATACCGTGGTTGTTTGCACCCTCACTGCGCTGGTATTAATCTTCACTGGCTTTTATCAGGATGAAGGAATGGGTGGCGCGCAATTAACTTCCAATGCGTTTGGGAGTGTTATTAGCTGGTTCCCCTATGTATTGGTACTGGCCATTTTCCTTTTTGCATTTTCTACCATGATTAGCTGGAGCTACTATGGCCTGCGAGCCTGGACATTTCTTTTCGGGAGAAACAAAAGAACTGAATTGGCCTACAAGCTTCTTTTCCTTGTGTTTATCGTAATTGGTTCTTCGGTAAGTCTTGGTGCTGTGCTCGATTTCTCGGATATGATGATACTCGCCATGGCCCTTCCCAACATTATTGGATTATTAATAATGAGTGGTGAAGTACGAGGTGAACTAAAAGATTACTGGGGAAAATTTAAGAGGGGCGAAATATTGGAGCGGAAGAAATAAATCATTCCTTAATAAAGGATGGAGGATCGACCTAATATTTTAGTGGTTTGCGGGAGAAATAAAAGGCGTAGCAGAACTGCGGAATATATTTTCAAAAATGATATGCGCTTTAACATCCGCTCGGTTGGTTTAAGTCCACAAAGCCCCCGCCAACTCAAAGAGCCCGACATTTTGTGGGCTGATTTGGTATTGGTTATGGATGGTTACCAAAACAAGCGCATTTCAGAAATGTATCGTCATTTGAACTTTGCACCTATTGAAAATCTACACATTCCGGATGAGTATGAATATCAGAGCCAAGAACTCATTGAACTTTTGAAAGATAAAATCAACACCAGCTTACAGATGAACTTTAACCTTTAAGGTGGTATTGCAAAAAAAAGGCTCACCTTTCGGCAAGCCTTTCTAAAATATTATGAAGCACCTGCGAATTACCGCACCACCTTCACATTAATGGCATTAAGGCCTTTAGGACCTTTTTCTGTTTCAAAAGTAACAAGGTTGTTTTCCACAATTTCTTCTTCCAGTGCATTAACGTGCACAAAAATGCTTTCCTGTGTTTCCTTGTCTTTTATAAACCCATAACCTTTGGAATCGTTAAAGAAGGTAACCACACCTTTACGTATCGGATCTTCTTCTTCGCCTTCTTCTTTCTTTGGCACACCAATCACAATATCCTCAATATCCACCTTCTCTTCCGGTGTTGGAGGGGTATCATGAAAATTACCATACACATCTACATAAGTGATGTTATCACCCTTATCAGTTGGATTTGCTTTGCGCTCTTCTTTTAGTTTCGCCTTAGCCTCCTTCTTCTTTTGTCTTTTCTTTTCGCGTTCTTTCTTACCAAAGGTTTCCTGGGATCTTGCCATAAATTGTTTTACTGTTATTAAATATGTTATCGGAACGTGGTTAATAATGAACCGAGTTTCACCACGCCTTCAATATTTTAGGAAAAATGAAGGACTATGAGAGCCCCTCTATTGAAGTTGGGCAAAGGTAATGCTAAATAAAAGAGTTTGAAAATCAGTTTATAAAACCTAAACAACCTTTATTTATTAGCCATGAGGCCTCACAATTAAAAGCCCGTTCTCCGTTTTGGTTTCATATGCACTTGTTACTTTTGCACCCTTAATTGAAAATGGATGTCGGAAGAGAAAAAACGGGCGAAGTTCAATTGGTCCACTTTCAAAAAATCACTAAGACTTTATACTTACGTTAAGCCTTACCGCGGTGAATTCATCGTGGGGATGATTTTTTTGTTGCTTTCCAGTGCAGCCAACCTAGCCTTTCCAAAATATTTGGGAGAACTTGTCGATGCTACCAATTCTGATCAGATTGCCGAAAACATTAAGGAGATTTCCCTTATCCTGATTGCTCTATTGGTGGCCCAGGCAGTGGTATCCTTCTTTAGGGTTGTGCTATTCGTAAACGTTACAGAAAAAACACTAGCCTCATTGCGCCAGGCCACTTACAAGCACCTAATTAAACTACCAATTCCATTCTTTAATGCTAAGCGGGTAGGTGAACTCAACAGCCGTATTTCGTCTGATATTTCCCTTTTGCAGGAGACCTTTACTACTACAATCGCGGAGTTTGTTCGTCAGTTGGTTATCATATTTGGAGGTATCATTATTTTACTTTTCACTTCGCCTCAGCTTACCCTGTTCATGCTCGGAGTAGTTCCTGTAGTTGTTATAGTTGCCGTATTCTTTGGGCGTTTTATCCGCAAATATTCTAAAGATGTACAAAAGCAGGTGGCTGAATCCAATACCATAGTGGAGGAAACCCTTCAGGGCATTTTTAATGTTAAGGCCTTCGCCAATGAGTTTTTAGAAATGGCCCGCTACAAAACCAAAACAGACGAAGTTGCAAAAACTGGCATGAAAGGCGGAAAATATCGTGGTGCTTTCAGTTCATTCATAATATTAGGATTATTTGGAGCTATTGTAGCCGTGATATGGCAGGGTGTAAACCTTATTGCCGCAGGAGAATTAGAAACTGGAGAACTCTTTAGTTTCGTGATTTACTCAGGGTTTATTGGTGGATCTATTGGAGGTTTTGCCAACGTTTATGCCAG
>CAXBJE010000482.1:0-2719 GCA_963975525.1 uncultured Owenweeksia sp.
GATGTTACTAAAGAGTTGGTAAAGGAAGCCTATAATAGAATGGGTAAAGATGTGAAAGCATCTCATATCATGATAATGGTTGATGGTTCTGCACCACCAGCTGATACCCTACAGGCCTACAAAACAGTAATGAATATTAAAAAGCAGCTTGATAAGGGAGGCAACTTTGAGGCCCTTGCTCAAGAATATTCTAAAGACACTTATTCCGCTAAACAAGGTGGTGATTTGGGATATTTTACAGTATTCAATATGGTGTATCCTTTTGAAAGTGCAGTTTACAACGCCAAAATAGGTGAGGTTACCGGTCCCGTGAGAACTCGTTTTGGCTATCACCTTATTAAGGTTACAGATAAGCGCCCGGCTCGTGGTACTGTTCAGGTGGCACACATCCTTATTTTAGATAACGATAAGGTAAAGGATAATGATAGCAAGAAGGCAGAGCAAAAAGCAAAGGAGATTTACGAAAAGCTAAAAGCTGGCGAAGACTTTGGTACACTTGCCAAACAATACAGCCAGGATCCGACTTCTGCTCAGAAAGATGGTATGTTACAGCCCTTTGGCATTAATAAAATGTACCCTGAGTTTGAAGATGCTGCTTTTGGTTTAGAAAATGTAGGTGATTACACAAAGCCAGTACGCACCCCAATTGGCTGGCACATTATTAAGTTGGTTGGTAAAGCTCCAATTGGCAGCTTTGAAGAATCTGAAGATGAAATCAAGCAGAAGCTTGATCGTGATGACCGCTCTCAACAAAGCCAGATAAGCGTAATGAAGCGCCTTAAAAAGGACTACAATTACCGTGAGTATCCAAAAACTATGAAACTGGCCTTTGAGCAAGTTGATGAATCACTACTAAAACAAGCGTACAAGGTTGATAAAGTGAAGGGTGGAGACAAGGTGTTGTTTGAGTTTGGCCCTAAGAAGTTTACCGTTCTTGATTTCTTGAAGCACGTAGGGGCAAATCAAAGAAGCGCAAGAGGAAGCAGTGTTTATTCGGCTGTTAGCGCCATGTACGATGTTTACTCAGAAACCGAATTGGTGAATTACGAGAAGAGCCGATTAGAAGAAAAATACCCGGAGTTTAAATTGCTAAGCAGAGAGTACTTTGAAGGTATTCTTCTTTTTGACCTAACAGAAAGAAAGGTTTGGAAAAAATCGGTAAGCGACACCACAGGTTTGAAGGCATATTATGCGGCTAATAAAGATAACTACATGTGGAAAGAGCGCTATCAGGCTTATGTGATTGACGCTGTAGATCAGAAGACTGCCAAGAAAGCAGCCAAAATGATTTCAAAGGGAGGCTCTGTTTCTGAAGTGGTTTCATCTATTAACAAAGACTCTCAACTAAAAGTAAAAATTGACAGCAACCTTTACGAAAGTGGTGCAAACCCTATTTTGAGGGATTTGCCTAAAAAGGTTGGAACTTCTGATGTTTTTGAAAAAGATGGTCGCTCATTTGTAGTGGTGTTCGACAAGATTATGGCGCCTACTCATAAAACATTTCAGGAAGCACGTGGAGTTGTGATTAGCGATTATCAAACTTACCTGGAAGAGGAATGGTTGAAGGAGTTGAAATCCAAGTATGCTGTAAAAATGAATAATGATGTTCTAAAGAAAGTAATCACAGAACTTGAATCGGAGGATTAACAAAATACTATCTATAATTTTACTTGCAGGAGGGGCCTTTTGGGCTACCTCCTGTCAGTTTTTGAATGGTACCGAAGATGATGTGGAAGGTGAGCCTTTAGCCCGGGTTTACAACCGCTATCTGTATAAAAGTGACCTTAAGGAATTGGTACCTAAAGATTTGCCGGAGAAGGATAGCCTTGCCTTTCTTCAAAACTACATTAACGTTTGGGCTAAAGATCAATTAATGATCTACAAGGCTGAATACAACCTTACGGAAAACAAAAAAAACTTTGACAAACAGATAGAGGAGTATAGAAACGACCTTTTGAAGTTTGCTTATCGACAAGAATATATCAGCCAAAATCTGGATACCGTAATCAGCGACACCGCAATATTGAGGAGTTATGAGGGAGGTACTAACTCCTTTGTGCTAAAGGAAAACATTGTAAGAGCCAGCTACATCGTAATTAATAAAGACGCACCAGATTTAAAGGATGCCACAAAGTGGTTTGCATCCAATAAACAAAAGGATAGAAGCAGCCTGCTGGACTATTCATTAAAGTATGCCTATAAATTTTCGGTGACTGATAGTAGTTGGATGAGTTTTGATCAATTGAGAAAAATTATTCCATTTGAAAACCCCGATCAACTTGAGATAATTAAAAATAATCAGGTACAACAATTTAATGATGGTACCAATGTTTACTTAGTGCAGATTTGGCAATACAAGCTAAAGGGTGAAAGGGCTCCATTGGTGTATGCATCTGATGTTATCAAAAATATTTTGATTAACAGAAGGAAATTAAAACTGCTGAATGAGCTGGAGCAAAACCTGCTGAATGACGCTCTGAAGAAAAAAGAATTTGAAGTATATTAAATGAAAAGAGTATTCACTTTTTTGCTGGTTTCGGCATTGTCAGTTGCTTATGCGCAACCACGAATTGTTGATGGTGTAGTAGCTGTGGTTGGAAAAAATATTGTGCTGAAATCAGACATTGATCAGCAATTTGCACAGCTAAGAAGGCAGGGCCTTGCCAGTGGTGAGTCTGATAAGTGTAAAATATTTGAAGAGTTACTTTTTGAAAAATTG
>CAXBJE010000483.1:0-2718 GCA_963975525.1 uncultured Owenweeksia sp.
GCTCTTAATTTTTTGTTATTCGAGTTTGAGACTTTCACTGGTTTCTGTCATCCTGAGCGATAGTCGAAGGAATTTGCCCAAGCTTTCAAAAAGTCGGAGATAAAGTCTTGATCTGTATTTTTTAGACTGGCATTTTAGTCACTACTCCTTCACAAACTCCTGCTTATACATCCCGTTTTCAGACTTAAGTTGGATGAGATAAAGCCCGGTTTTCAGCTTTGAGACATCAAGCGAAAGCTTTGCTTCAAAATTTATTAGAGTTTGGCTGAGAATTGTTCGGCCAAGCAAATCGGTAATTATTAACTCTTCAAGTCTGTTATCTTCAGTAAAACCTTCAATATTTAATTGATTTGTTGCGGGATTAGGGTATACATGGATTTTTGAACTAAGCGTATTTTCCCTTAACCCAATTACCTGATTTAAACCCGAAAGAATCCAAAACCCGGGATTGAACTCCACCTTATTTACTTTCCATGGAATATTAAGAGCGAAGGTTTGTCCTGATGAAGTGTGGTTTAGCCTTAAGGTGGTGTCCACGCCAAATCCTTCAAACTTTACAGGGATGGGCATATCATAAAATGAAACCGATGAATGCGATGTGGTTTGATTCACCGTAAGGTTTACGGTATTGCCCTGTTGATTCCAAAATATCTGGTAAGTGGGGTAACCTTCACCTATAAACCACATATTGAAAAAGTTAGTGAGGTTTTGCCCACTCACAGTTTCCATGTGAGCTTTAAAGTCTGAAGTTTGGGCATAACCCCCGGCCAAAGCCGGGTCATTGAGGTAATTCCGTATGCCTTGAAAAAAGGCCGTATCACCAATTTGCCAGCGTAACATGTGAAGAAGGTAGGCGCCTTTATCATAACTCAGCCTTCCGCTAAAAATACGATTGATATTATTGGTGTCTGTACAAAACACAGAGCCTCCCGGCTGTTTTATAATATTATCTCGTCTCAGTATTTTCCAGTAGTCCCACACACCTTGAGACTGATATCTCTCAACGGTAAGCCCTTCAAAGTAGGTGGCAAAACCTTCGTTCAGCCAAATGTCTTCCCAACTACCACACGTTATGTGGTCTCCAAACCATTGGTGGGCACATTCATGTGCTATTAGCGAATAATTAAAGGATCCCATAAAACTCATAGTCTGGTGTTCCATACCGCCTCCCCAACCAAATTGGGCATGGCCGTACTTTTCATCTTCAAAAGGATAGGGGATGGTTAGGCTGTCAAAAAACTCAATAATTTGTGTTGTAGCAGGGGTAAGGTTTTGGGCAGTAAAGAGATCCTCCGGATAAACGTAATTAAGTATTGGCATTGGGCCGTTGGTGAGCTGTGCTTGATGGCTATAAGCCGAATAATTGGTGACTGCGATGGCTATTAAATAGGCGGCAATAGGGTTTCGGCTACGCCAATGCACTTTGGTTTTGTTGGCTGTGGTTATTTCAGAAATCAGTTTGCCGTTACTGCCAACTTTATTTCCCGATGGAACGGTAACAATAATGTCCACGGAGTCAATTTTATCATTCAAGTCTTGCTTGGTGGGCCACCACTCCTGTGCTCCATAAGGTTCCGAAAGTGTCCATATTATGGGAGTACCTGCATGGCTATTTTGCTCAAAAGCGCCAAAGCCGCTACTGTTTGGCACCCCGTGGTAATAGATGGTTATAGAGTCGGTAACATTTGCCGGAAGGCTGGCACCCAATGAAACATTAAGAATATAGTAAGAAGGGCGGCTATAGCTTATACTGCTGCCCCGGTATATGATGGAATCCACCAATAGGGTTGAATCCATGTCAAATTCCATATTAGTAAATCCTGATTGCCTTGGCGCAAAATAAGTAGTTACACTTCCTGAAATAAAACGTACTGCCGGGTCTATTTCCCACTCACAACGGGCATATTGATAATCGTAAGTATTGTTGGCTCCTTCAGGATGGTGGACTGTACGGTTTGTTTTATGTGGCCTTTCTGTATCGGCATGAATGTGAAAATCAGACTTTACATAAGATTGAGCTTCCACTTGTAAACCTCCAGTAATAATGGTGGTCGCCAAAAGCCATTTTATAAACTTCATAAATAGGATGTTGTAGGGTATATGGGAACGGTGCGAAAGTTAATCAATAGCTCGTTTTAATTGGTATTTATAGGTTTTTACAAGACGCTTGATTAATACAGTCTGAATGTCAGAGATATACATTGTCGTAAACGTTATGGTTTTGACGGCCAATAAATTAAACGTTGCCTGCAGTAATATGGTTGTACTGATTTTCAATTATTTTGCACTCTAATTTACTCCACCCATTGAAAGATTTTGCTCAAAATTTTGAGAGATCGCAACCCGTTTCCAGCATAGACATGATTTACAAGCTGGACAATGCCGGTTATTTTATATATGCCAATGAGGTAACCGCAAAAACTCTGGGTAAATCAGCTAATGATTTAAAGGGAGAGTTTTACCTCTCATACGTTCAGGAAGACCATAAGCAGAGGGTTTCGGAATTTTATAATGAACAGTTTCAGAATAAGACGCCATCAACCTACTTTGAATTTCCGCTTACCACGCACACCGGCCGTCAGGTATGGATTGGCCAAACGGTGGATTTGGTATTTGAAGGAGAGGATTTATTGGAAGTGGTTGCCGTAGCTCACGATATTACCGAAAAGGTTTTGGCAACACAGTTGGTGGCTAATAATGAGGAGAAGTATCGAAACA
>CAXBJE010000484.1:0-2709 GCA_963975525.1 uncultured Owenweeksia sp.
GCGCGGTAATGTCGGTGCCGGCACATGATAGTCGCGATTATGCCTTTGCAAAGAATTTTGATTTACCTATTCCCGAAGTTGTTTCTGGTGGCGATATTTCCAAGGAATCTTATGATGCCAAAGAAGGTATTTTAATAAACTCTGATTTTTTGAATGGATTGGAGGTAAAAGAGGCCGTTACTAAAGCTACAGAAAAAATTGAGGAAGGCGGGCACGGAAAGGGTAAGATAAACTACCGATTGCGCGATGCGATTTTTGGCCGCCAAAGATATTGGGGAGAACCAATTCCGGTTTATTATGAAAATGGTATCCCAAAAGGAGTTAGAGAAGAACATTTACCACTAACACTTCCTCAGGTAGATAAGTACTTGCCAACTCAGGATGGTGAGCCACCTTTGGCCCGCGCTACAGATTGGAACTATCATCCTGAAAAAGGTATTGTGGCAAATGGAGATGGATTTCCATTAGAGCTAACTACCATGCCGGGTTGGGCTGGTAGCAGCTGGTATGATTTGCGTTATATGGATCCTCAAAATAAGGATAAACCAATAGGCGAGGGTGAGGAGGACTATTGGCAAAATGTGGATTTATACATTGGTGGTAGCGAGCATGCAACTGGTCATTTATTGTATGCCAGATTTTGGCATAAATTTTTAAAGGATCGCGGCCGTATTCAACAAGAAGAGCCATTTAAAAAATTGATAAATCAAGGGATGATTTTGGGTTATTCAGCCATAGCCTATCGGGAAGAAGGAACTAATACCTTTTGGTCAAAAAATTTGGCGAAAGGAAAAAATTGCTCGCCTATCCATGTAGACGTTAATATGGTTAATGCATCGGATGAGCTGGATGTTGATGCGGTAAAGGCTTGGCGCGATGACCTAAAGGACGCCAGGTTTGAGTTGGAAAACGACAAGTTTTTTGTGGGCCGGGAGGTTGAAAAAATGAGCAAACGGTGGTATAATGTGGTTAACCCTGATGACATTGTAGAGCAATATGGGGCAGACACCTTGCGTATGTATGAAATGTTTCTGGGGCCGCTGGAGCAATCTAAACCCTGGAATACGGCTGGTATGGTGGGAGTCCATAGTTTCCTAAAAAAATTATGGAGGCTTTTTCATAAGGATGGTTTAGAAATGTTGAGCAACGAAAAAGCTAGCGATAAAGAGTTAAAATCATTGCACACTCTTATTAAAAAAATCAATTCTGATATTTCTGGTTACAGCTTTAATACTTCCATAAGTGCATTTATGATTTGTGTTAATGAGCTTGTTGATTTGAAGTGTAACAAGCGCGAAATATTTGAACCACTAACGGTGCTTTTATCTCCGTTTGCTCCGCATATTGCTGAAGAACTTTGGATGGCACTGGGTAATAAATCAGACATTTCCTTTGTGGAATTCCCAATTCATAATGAGGAATATCTAACTGAAGATGCTTTTGAATACCCTGTAGCTTTTAATGGTAAAATGCGCTTCAAAGAATCTCTTCCACTTACTATGGGCAAAAAGGAGGTTGAAGAGCATATTCTCAAACTAGATAAAACTTCGGACTATCTTGACGGAAATACGCCAAAAAAAGTGATAGTGGTACCTGGTAAAATTGTTAACATAGTATTGTGACTATCTCTAAATAGTATTCAATTCGTGGTAAGTGATTGATTGAAAGGCACTGAAAATATCTCGATATCCATAAGAAATCTCTTATGATATTTTGATGTAAAGTTTTTTATATCAGATATTTAGAAGATATTAGAGGCTGAAATCATACTCTGCTGCTAATGTCAAATAATTACAAACCAAGTCTTATAAGAAGGCCATTTCACTATTTCAATTTTTCTATACGTGAGTGCATAAAAATTGGGGTAAAGTCAGCAGTGGTTTTTCTGTGGTTAGGGGTTTTTTTACTAGCCTTGCTCGAGGTTAAGCGGTATTACAACATTGATGTAATTCCAGGATACAATAGTCCTGTTGATGATGCGTATGGAGCTGCCAGAGGAACAATAACGGGTTTCTTCAACTCTTAAGGAGGCGGAACACTCAGTCAATCCCATCGTTTACTTTGTTGTCTATTGATAAACTATTATCGATAAAAACTATCTATTAGTGATTATGTTCTTGGCCGTCAATGGGTTATTTTGGTAAAATTTCGATAAGCGCTCAAAAACGATATGTGCTTAGTCTAAAATATTGATATCTAGGATATAGAGCAGGTACGTTTTTTAAATTTGTTGATTAACTATAAACTAATCAGCATATGGACTCTACTCTAAATCCTGCGCGCTCAATTCCCAAAGTCAAGGAGTCTCCTGACGAAAGGGTGCGCAAAATTCTCTTTTGGGAGAACGTATCCCTTATCTTCAAAACCACTGGTATGGTTACATGGTTTATCATTTGTGTAATGGCCTTGCTTGAAATAAAACGATATTTCAATCTAGACCTAATACCTGGTTATGATAGTGCCATTGACGATATGTATGGTGCTGTTAGAGGTACCATCTCCGAACACATGGACGGGAAGCGATAAAGATTTTTGGCATCTGTTTTGTAATTCTCGGTCAAATTATTGTCATGAGATTACTTGCTTTTACATCAGTTTTTCTTGCAATTTCAACGTTTTTGCCTTTGGATCAATCCGGAAGTAAAGAGGCTATTTATGTCCAAGCTGAAGGTGTTTCTGGACCCCTTCGGAAAATGGAAAATAATTCAT
>CAXBJE010000485.1:0-2698 GCA_963975525.1 uncultured Owenweeksia sp.
GATCCCTACGACCCATTTACCTTACAAGATGCACATTCAAAAATACCAGACGAGGTTCCAGACGAGGCCGTTCCCATCCTGATTCGGCAGGCATCTATTTACCCACAAGGAAGGATGATTTCAGTTTTGCTAAAGGGTATCCCCGTAAATCAGCAATTGCTGGATTTACCCACCAAAGACATTCCTAAAAGTGAGGATGGGTCGCTCTCAGCTATTATAGGTAACCACATGGCCAACACTGCCAAACTTGCCGCTGGGGATAAAGTACTCATGCGTTGGCGCGATAAAAACGGAACTTTTGATGCTTTGGAAATAACCGTTGCCGGAGTATTTAAAACTAATGTACCCGCTGTGGATATGGGCACTATTTGGATTGGGATGGAGGACATGAACCGCATTACAGGTTTTGAAAATGAGGCCACCTATATGGTTTTACCTGAAGAATTTGAAAACCAACAGATAGCAGGTTGGGAGTACCACTCGCTGGAAAGCTTGTTGGAGCCCATCGATAAAATTATTGCCTCTAAAAAAATAAGTGGTTATGTTATTTATGTTATTCTACTAGGCCTTGCACTACTTGCCATTTTTGATACGCAGGTGTTAAGCATCTTCAGGAGGCAAAAGGAAATTGGCACCTATGTAGCCCTGGGCATGACCCGCTGGCGCGTAGTTCGAATGTTTACTATTGAAGGAGCCGCTACCAGTATTTTGGCAGCTGGTGTAGGGGCTATAATTGGTGCGCCACTGTTTGTCTACTTCGCCAAAACAGGAATTTCACTGGGCATGAACACCCAAAGTATGGGCATAACCATAGCCGAACGCTTAATCCCATCTTATGGCTTAGGCCTTATTGTGGGAACCATAGTATTAGTGGTACTTGCCTCAACCATAGTAAGTTTTTGGCCCTCTAAAAAAATTGCCAATATGGACCCTACGCTTGCGCTGAAAGGTAAAGTGCAGTGAAGAAAGTGTTGAGTGCTGAGTTTTAAGTGTTGGGTTTTAACGGTACGATAACTTAAACTTAGCACTAAGCACTCTAAACTTAGAATCAAGTACTCAAAACTAAAAAGTGGTGGGTCTTAGCAGCACGGCAGCTCAAAACTCACCACCTAAAATTTAAAACTAAAAGAAGGGAAAAATACAATGATTAAGTTTTTATTTAAAGGCATCTGGCGCGATAGCACCCGAAGTAAATTCCCGATTATTATAGTGGCGGTTGGGGTTGTATTTACGGTTACCATGACGGCCCTGCTCACCGGAGTTTTCAGGGATATGATTGACATTAACGCCCGTTTTAGCACAGGCCATGTTAAGGTTTCTACTTTGGGATATTCTGAAAATGCATCCCAAAATCCATTAGATCTTGCATTGCTTGAAGTGGATTCGCTTACCAAAAACTTGGAAAATGAATATCCTGATATGGAGTGGGTGCCACGTATCAATTTTGGTGGCCTGATGGATCTTTCTGATGAAAATGGCGAAACACGGGGCCAGGGTACAGTTGCAGGGCAGGCATTTGACTTAATATCAAAAGACAGTAAAGAAATCCAACGCCTTAATCTGCAGTCTGCCTTACGGGAAGGAAAACTACCCACCGAAAGGGGGCAAGCCCTGGTGAGCCAAAAATTTGCGGATAAGGCAAACCTTAAGGTGGGAGATGAAATCACCTTTTTTGGGAGCACTACGTACGGAAGTATGTCCTTTCAAAACTTTACGGTTTCTGGCTTACTTGCCTTTGGCAACCCTGCACTGGATAGAAGCGGATTTATTATTGACATAAGTGATGCCCGCCAGATGCTGGATATGGAAGGTGGAGCCACTGAACTGCTGGGCTACTTTAAGGATGACCTTTATAACGATGAAATGGCCATGACTATACAAAGTAGTTTTAATGCGGCAACCACAGACAGTACCGATGAGTTTTCTTCGGTAATGCTTACGCTGAAAGATCAGAACGACCTGCGCAGCCTTATTGACTATGCCAATAACATTCAGCAGATAATGGTAGTGGTGTTTGTATTGGCCATGTCTATAGTATTATGGAATGTTGGTTTGCTGGGTGGGCTAAGACGTTATAAGGAGTTTGGTGTACGCCTTGCCTTAGGCGAATCTAAAGGGGCCATTTTCAAAAAACTGCTTATTGAAGCAGGCCTCATTGGGCTTATTGGATCTATTATCGGTACGCTGCTGGCCTTGGCCATTGTTTATCCTTTACAGGAATATGGCTTTGACATTAGTGGAATGTTACCCGAAACGACCATGATGATACCCTCGGTTTACCGCGCCATTATCACCCCATCCACTTTTTACCTTGGGTTTATTCCCGGAATTTTGGCCATGGTTTTGGGGCAAGCATTATCAGGGGTTGGTATTTATAGAAGGGAAACCGCCAAGTTGTTTAAGGAATTGGAGGTTTAAGGAGTTTTGAGTGATGAGTGTTGAGTTGGTAGAAAGACAACAGACCATAGACAACAGACCACAGCAGCGAAATGCCAAAGGTTTGTCATCCTGAGCGGAGTCGAAGGGCAATCCAAACTTTTGGAGGGGGCTTCGACTCCGCTCAGCCTGACAGAAGCAGCGGCCTATCGAAAGGTTTAATATTAAAAAGGAAAACAAAATTTAATCAGTAATAAAATGAACATACTAACAGCAATTCTCATAAGCTTCTTTGCCTGGCAAACGCAGCCTTCGGCTGAAG
>CAXBJE010000486.1:0-2696 GCA_963975525.1 uncultured Owenweeksia sp.
AAGATGTCATCAAGGACATTATCATGGTTTTTAAAGACCCGATAAATGGGCAGAACGACACGCTTGTTAATCAATTTGATAAGGTTCACTAGGTAGCTTTTATCTATTCTTCAAAGCTAGCAGGTCGAATATTAATATTGTAAATCTCACCCCCTTCAAGGCGATTCGAAGTACTTTGTCAGGGTTTTCATTTCTAATACTACGTCCATCTATGGACTATCAACTGAAAGCTATCCGCTTTCTACACCAACCTATTCTTTATCGCCATTTGCACTGCCTCCACCTTATTGTGTACATGTAGTTTTTGGTAAATGTTTTCGATGTGCTTGCGCACGGTACCTGGGCTGATAAAGAGGTTTTCCGCAATCTGGTTGTAGTTGAGGCCTGAAGCCAGTTGTTCCAGTATTTCGGTTTCTCGTTTGGTAAGGTTGAAGTCCACCGTTTCCAGCGGTACCTCCTGATCTTTATAGCGGATAAGGTTTAGAGCCTTTCGGGCCACACTACTGCTCATAGGTGCGCCACCATCCATCACTTCTGTAATAGCCCCAAAGAGTTTATCTGGTCTTTCGTCTTTTAAAAGGTAACCATTGGCCCCGGCCATAATTGCCTGGAGAATATAGTTCTCCTCATCAAAAACGGTACTCATAATAATCTTGATGTGGGGGTACTTAAGCTTTACCTGTTTGGTGGTTTCTATACCATCCATCACCGGCATCTGTATGTCCATTAGGATAAGATCTACATGAGCATCAACCTCAAGATGCTTGAGTATGGCTTGCCCATGAGGCTCCCAACCCCGTACTGTAAGTTCGGTATCAAAAAGGTTGAGTTTATCTATAAGAGTTCGCGCAAGGCGGTTATTGTCTTCGGCAATTAAAATACGGATGGCCATGGGTTTGGAGATTTACGGGCTAAAATAGGAGTTTGGGTAAGCAAATGCTATACGTAATTTGCCTGATTAAGGGGCACCCTTACTTCTACCCTAGTGCCCTTACCGGGAGAAGTAGTTAAGTTCAATTCGCCATGAAACTGTTTTGCACGCTCTTTCATGTTTACCAGCCCATAGCCCTTTTCAGTAAGTTCATTTAACACAAAGCCACGCCCATCATCAATAATATTTACGGTTAACGTGCCATTGTACTTTTTAAAGGAAATCTGCATTTCACTGAACCCCGCATACTTCACTGCATTATTCACAGCCTCTTGTACTATCCTGTAAAGGTTAATGGCCATTACAGGACTTAGGGTAAGGTCATCATCTGCCTCCATGCTCACCTTCACCTCCTTCCTATCCAAATTAAGGCGCGAAACAAACTCCTGAGTTTTGGCGGTAAGCGTTTCCAGGTCAATCACCTTTTGGTTCATGGCCCAAATGGTTTCGCGCAACTGTAGCATGGTATCACGGCCATTGTCGCTAATGGCATACAGGGCCTCCTTACGGGATTCATCCTCTTCCGCGAAAGCGAGGTTATCCACACCACTACTAATAATGGTAAGCTGTGAACCAATATGATCGTGCAGGTCTCTTGAAATACGTACCCGCTCCTCCTGAATACGGGCTTGCAATTCGGCTCTAGCCAATTCTTCTCTTAGGCGGCTTTCTTCGGTAAGCTTTTGCTCCTTTAGCTTTTGCTGACGGTAAATATTAACACCAATAACCACCAGCAGTAAAATGGCTGCCACCAGAATAATGGCCCAAATGGTACGCTGCCTCACCTTTAATTGTTCCTCAGCCAATATCACTTTACTCTCGGCCAGCTCACGCTCGTTTTTCTCAGTATCATAGCGTGCCTGTACCTCTTTAATCACCCGCTCCTGCTCAATATCATAAAAATCATATTGGGCTAGTATCCTTTTTTCCATATGCCTTACGGCAGATTTATAATCTCCCGTAAGGGTATCAACCCCAGCTAAACGAGCGTAGATGTTTATGAGCTCAATTTTATTCCCCATTTCAAGAGCAATGCGCTTGGCCGAGTCAAGCATCACATAGGCTTTTTTATAATCTTTAAGCTCTGTGTAGAGTGCACCCAAAAGTGAATATTCCCCGGCAAGGGCATTTTTATCCCCCAATTCCATCCTAATGTCTTTCGCCAGATTAGTGGCCCAAACTGCTGAGTCCAGTGTATTGCTGCGCTTAAATACCACGCCCAGGTTACTGTAATTAATGGCCAATCCCCTTCTATCATTAAGGCTATCTTTCAACAGTATAGATTTTTCAATGAAATAGCGGGCGCTGTCATTCTTCTCAAAATCGAGATAAAGCTTACCCAAATTGGCATACGAAACACTGAGGCCATATTTATCACCCAACTTTTCGCGAGCCCTTACTGCGCGCTTATGAAAGGGAACTGCAGCTTTGTACTCTCGCTTATCGGTATATAGCGCACCAATATTACTAAGGGTATTTGCAACGCCCTTTTCATTGTTGTTCTCTTCAGAGATAATAAGAGATTGGGTGTAGTACTCAATGGCCCGGTCCAACTCGCCAAGGTTCCAATAAATAAGACCGATATTATTTAGTGCCTGCCCCTTCATCACAATGTGATTGTGGGTTTCGGCTATGGAAATGGCTTTCCTGTAGCAAAAAAGGGCGCTATCGTACTTAGAAGTTACATCGTAAACAATCCCAAGCTGGTTGTAGCACGAAGCCTCTAAAAGGTGGTTTTCTATTTTTTGAGAAAGTGAAAGGCCTT
>CAXBJE010000487.1:0-2693 GCA_963975525.1 uncultured Owenweeksia sp.
TGATGAGTTACCTCAATTAATCAACATATTAAAAGGCGAAATGAGTTTTGTTGGCCCCAGGCCATTACTACCTGAGTATGGTCCATTGTATTCCCAAAGACAACAAAGAAGGCACGAGGTTGCTCCGGGAATCACCGGATGGGCGCAGGTTAACGGGCGTAATAATTTAAGCTGGAAGGATCAGTTTGAGTTGGATGTTTGGTATGTGGAACATCAGGGGTTCTGGTTAGATGTAAAAATATTATTTCTTACGTTCCTTAAGGTTTTTAAGCCTTCAGCGGGTGAGGTTCAAATGAGAGAACCTTTTATGGGAGACGAAAAAAGAGTTGAACGTTGAAAAAGCCTTTGACAATTGCCCTCGTTGTACCTTCAATTTCAAGCGTAAAGGCTTTTTTTTTACCGTTGTTACAGGTAGAATCTAATAAAGTTCATTTTCACGTAATTACGTCAGGAGTTGAGGCATTTGATGAAGACGGACAGATTCCCGACACCGCTAAGGTTCACTATGTAAAACATTTTAGAAGCCTAAACCCAGTTAAAATTTTCGCGGCCCGCGCAAGTATTAAAAGGTTGCTATCCGAAATAAAGCCAGATATCATTCATGCTCATTTTCTGATGGCGGCTTTTGTAATTGCTACAATCAATACTAAGGTGCTGAGGTGGATTACTTTACACGGGGTTTATCACCTGGCCGATAATTCGTTAAAAGGAAAATGGATTGGCTTAATGGAGAAATTTGCTATTCTCAAAGCTGATAGGGTTGAAGTGTTAAATGTTAGGGATTTTAATCATTTAAATGGTTCGTCCAAAGTTAAATTGTTGCCAATTCCTGGTGTCGGTGTAAATACCGATAAGTTTGATTTCAAATATTATAGCGAGGCGAATAAGAAAGAGGTAAGGGAGGAACTTGGGCTTACTTCAGAAAATGTAGTGCTACTATACTTGGGGCGATACACCACATTTAAGGGTTACCCAACAGTAATAGAAGTGGCAAATAAAATTTCAGCTACTCTTCCAAACATAAAAATACTGACCTGTGGTGCGGTGGATGATCTTCATTCTACAAAATCAATTCATGATAAACCCTCAAACCTTATTGATGTTGGATGGAGCAACAAAGTTGAAAAGTACATGAGTGTTGCTGATTTAATGATTTTTCCTAGCAGACGCGAAGGTTTACCTGTAACGGTTATGGAGGCCTTAAGTATGAAATTACCTGTAATAGCATATCACATTCGTGGAGTGGAGGATTTGATTAAAGATGGAGAAAATGGTTTTTTAGTAGAGGATTTAAATGAGGATGCATTTGTTAATCGACTTTTTGAATTATTGAAGAGCCCTGAGAAAATCAGTAAAATGAAACAAGAGATGGCTGGTTGGACTGTTAATTATTCTAGTGAAATCTATGTTCAGCACCAGCTAAACACCTATCTATCTAAATCATAGCTTTGGAACTTTATAAACATGCATTAACAACTGTTTTGGAGGATTTAATAATAATTGGCGCAGGAGGGTTGGGAAGAGAAGTAGCCGCTATGGTAAAGTCCTCCTTTTCTGATGTTTACCGAGTAATGGGGTATGTTGATGATAGCGTTGCGGAGGGAACTCTAATAGGTGGTAATAAAGTGCTTGGTAATATCGACTGGTTGAACAACTATAATAATGAGGTATCAATCGTTATGGCGATAGGTAGTCCCACTTCAAAGCAGCAAATCAAACAAAGAATTAATAAACCTGATGTGAGCTACCCGAACCTTATACATCCAGGTGCACGGTTGCACGCAGAGGATGAAACAAAAATTGGTGAGGGCAATATTATTACTGATGGTTGCATACTCACTACCAGTATTGTTATTGGCGATTTCAACTTAATAAATCTATCATGTACCGTTGGACATGATACACAAATAGGAGATTACAACTCGATAATGCCCGGAGTAAACATTAGTGGATTTACCAAGTTGAAGGATCAAGTATATGTAGGGACTGGAGCCATGCTGATAAATGGGGCGGTACTTGGTGATAAATGTGTGGTAGGTGCAGGGGCAGTGGTAACAACTAATATACCCTCAGGTAAAACCTATGTTGGAATACCTGCAAAAGAAATTAACCATGGCAGATAGAATATACCTTTCACCGCCTCATCTTGGTTCAAGAGAAAAAGAGCTATTGGTTGAAGCTCTTGAATCAAATTGGGTGGCACCTGTAGGGCCACATCTTGATGCCTGGGAACGAGAAATTTGTGAAAAAACCAAGGCGGCTGGTTGCTGTTTGCTTAACTCAGCAACTGCGGCTATTCACGTAGCGCTTCGTCTATTAGAAGTTGGCCCTGGTGATTTAGTTTTTATCCAATCTCATACTCATATTGGGTCAGTTAATCCAATAATTTACCTAGGGGCCACTCCTGTATTTATTGATTCAGAACCCGATAGTTGGAACATGAGTCCGGTACATTTAGACAATGCTATTGCCATGGCAAATGAGGGAAAGCTGAAAGGCGCTCAGGGTAAAAAACCAAAGGCCATAATACCTGTGCATCTTTATGGTATGCCGGCCAATATGGATGCAATACTGTCAGTGGCTAAAAAATATAACTTACCCCTGGTTGAAGATGCAGCAGAGTCTCTTGGGTCAACTTACAAGGGTAGGCATACTGGCACCATTGGGGATATTGGAGTTTACTCATTTAATGG
>CAXBJE010000488.1:0-2690 GCA_963975525.1 uncultured Owenweeksia sp.
CACGTTGGTGTCATTGGAGATAAAGTTGAAAGCACCCAAAAGCCTTTGCGAAGTGCGCAGGCTATCAAAAGCCGAACTTTGCAAGAAGCCTTCATACCCGGCATCAATTACAGCTATAGTAATGCCTGTTCCTGTATAACCTTCCTGATGAAGTAAATCGCCATTCAACATTTCAATTTGGCTATTCGCAAATCCATAATCAAGGGTATCTCCAGAATTTACACCACACAAGAAACTTTGATGACTTTTGGGAAATTCAATGTGCTCTACAAAAGGTAAGGATGCAATTAACTGTGGTTGTGGATGGCTTACGTAGATGTAATTCAGCCATTTGGAATGGGCCAATGGTATAGCACCCAATTCTTTTAGAGCTTGTTTGTACTCTTTGGCAACGGGTAAATCACTTGTTTTTAGAGGTATGTTTTGCAAAGCTCTTCTACTAAGCGCAGCAGTGGATAGGAAACTTTGAGGAGATTCTAGCATTTCCAGGCTGGAGCCTTTATCTTTTAGGTAAACTCTAAATTCAGTTTGGCTTTGAGCTTTTATGTATAGGCAAAAGAGAAGCCCGGTTAATACATGGATATACTTGTTCATATTATATTTTTTGGCGGTTATTAAATTTATGACTGGCAGATTGTTACTGAGTTGTATTAGAAAGACTTTTTTTGAATTGCGTATCCAATTCCTGCACCTATAGATATCCCAAGAGAAATACCGATGGCAGGGTTGTTCATGGCAACTCCTATTGCAGCGCCAATGGCTGTTCCGGTAGCTATTCCTATCGCTATCTTATTTGACTTTTTTTCTTGTTTGGTCATTTGGATTCATCTAAGTGTTCTGAATGCTTTAAGTCTGCCTCTGCTTCCAGAATCAAGTTTTCAATTAATCGATTGTCGCTTGCGGACTGTACGTGTTTGGAGTTCTGAAGTAGCACAGTTCTTTTTAGGGATGGAAATATTCGATTGGCCCTCTTTATCATTTTCTCACCCGGAAACATAATATCGTGCCTTGCCGCAATCAACGTGATAGGAGTCTTGATGAGCTTTGCCTTTTCTTTGTCAATAATGGGAACAGGCGTAAAATCCATCGTAAAATGCATGAATACTTTTGACAAGTATTTGATGGCAAATTCATCTCTATCGGTAAAGAGCTCTCTCAAAAAAGCCTCCACGAATTTGGGCTTACCGGACTTCATATACCTCCTCATGGGGATGAATATTTTAAACAACGCCTTTATCGGGTTTCCATTTACAATGTTCGCGGGCGCGGATAGAAATACTTCCTTGATTTTGCTTTCATCATTCTCCAGGGTTTTTAGAATAATCAATCCACCAAACGAAAACCCAGCAAGCGTTACATCTGTAATGGTGAGTTGATCAATGACCTCGTTCATCCAATTGCCGTAAGCGTCATCTTTCATACTCGGTCTGGTTTCCGCGCTCTTGTTGGGCTGCGCAATTACATCTACCGCATACACTCTAAAACGCTTGCTCAAATTTGGATATGTTTCCAATGCAATGGGTGCACACCCATTAGATCCATGAATGATAATTATAGGTGGTTTTGATGCATCTCCCGTAGCAATGATGTTTGTTGTGCCGAAACTTGTTTCAACTTGTATGTACTCAAAGTCAATATTGAGCTCTTCCAGTTTTTGGTCATAAAGGCTTAAGATTTCGTCCTTACCAGCCTCCGTTCTAAATAGTAATTTCTGTGATTTTTCCATTTTGATGCTCTTCCAGCCTTACGTTGATCTTTAAGTTTAAAAATGTAGTTTGGATTAACTGAGGCAAAGGTGCGTGCTCGGTTCTGTACACAGGTTCGCAATCTTAAGTGTACGTTCCGAATTTCATATTTAAAGCGTAAAATGAATACAAGCCGGGCTTAACCGTTTAGAAACTGCTCTGTGCAAGGCTCGTTTTTGGTTGGGCTAAAATTTATACCCTATTCGCAAGTGCATGTTTAATTCTATTCCACTTTCGTCTTTTGAATATCCTGCACGTTCAGCAAATGTGTAACTATATCCTGCGCCAATACCAGCTTCAAAATTGAAATGGTCCCCTATATTTCTTCTAATTCCATAAGTAGGTATGATGGCGAAATCACTTACCACCGGAGCATCATCAGTATTGAAAAGAGCCCTTTCTGGATGATAACTAGTTTTTAAGGCAATAAAATTGCCACTATTGCCATCAATTCTCTTTGAATTTTGGTAGCGTTTTTTGAGGTTGTGATAAAACCTAGGCTCAATAACTATAACCGGTGTGAGGATAAACGGAGAATCATAATCATCATAGTAAGTGGTTTCCCAAATACCAAAATCAAAACCAAGCTCTGTTCTTAGCGCTATTGTATTTGTTAGCCTTGCTTCATTGTATGCCCAGAGGCCTAAAACTCCAGTTTGTAATCCGAAGGTTGATTTTTCTACACTTGCGTTTTGAGATTTGGCGATTAAAGTTAGTCCGCACAAAGTCAAGGTCATTAAGATTTTTTTCATAATAGTATTTTTTAAAATTCCAATTGCTACAAAGCACTTCCCGTTATCATTAGTTTATCTGTTAAGAGGGAAAGCAATCATCATTGAATGATTATTCACTCTGCTTTATCGCATTGATAATGCAAAGGTGTATTGGAAAGGAAGGTGAATCGTCCTGAAATGAAATCTCGGACTTTATAGTAAGATTTGAAAC
>CAXBJE010000489.1:0-2682 GCA_963975525.1 uncultured Owenweeksia sp.
CAGCATCCAAAAAGCAATTGGGGCTACTGAAGAACTGATGGAAATATTGGATGAGCCCACAGAAGACCTTCAGGAGGAGGAATCCACCGAAAGGTTGGAAGGCTTTACCGGCAAAGTAACTTTCCGTGATTTATCCTTTCAATATCCAAACCGTAAGGATATGCAGGTGCTTAACAACATTAGCTTTGAAGCCTTGCCCGGTGAACAAATTGCATTGGTGGGGCCAAGCGGGGCTGGTAAATCCACCATAGTTTCACTCATCCTAAAGTTTTACAATCCCGTTTCCGGGGAATTATTATTTGATGATAAAAACGCTACCGAATACGGTCTTAGCGAATTGAGAAATCAAATGGCCGTGGTGCCCCAGGATGTCTTTCTGTTTGGAGGCAGCATCCGTGAAAACATAGCCTATGGAAAACCCGATGCCTCGGAAGAGGAAATAATTGAAGCCGCCAAAAAAGCCAACGCCTGGGACTTTATCAGTGAATTCCCCGAAAAGCTGGGCACATTAGTTGGGGAACGTGGCGTGCAACTTTCAGGGGGACAACGTCAGCGAGTGGCCATTGCTCGCGCTGTTCTAAAAAATCCAAAAATCCTTATTCTGGATGAAGCCACATCCGCACTGGACTCTGAATCAGAACGCTTGGTGCAGGATGCACTGGACAAACTGATGGTAGGCCGTACTTCAATAGTTATCGCCCACCGTCTTTCTACCATCCGTAAGGCTGATAAGATAGTAGTTCTGGATAAGGGCCAGGTTGTGGAAACCGGAACTCATGATGAACTTTTGGAAGTGGAAGATGGTGTTTACCGCAACCTAAGTTCGCTGCAATTTGCAACGTAAACCTGCTAACGCACTTCCGTTAGTAATTTTCAAAATTCCTTATCAAAGCTATCTCCCTGTATAGTTATATTTGAGTTATGCTTACGCCAAATCAAATTGCTCAAATAAACAATTATCTAAGGCAAAGGCCGATACTTAAGGCATGGGTTTTTGGCTCAGTGGCACGAGGTGAAAACTCTGAGCAAAGCGATGTAGACATTTTGATAAGACCTGATTATTCTCAAAAGCTAGGTTGGGGATTCTTTAGCATCAAGTATGACCTCGAACAAATTTTGGGCACCTATGTAGATGTTGTGAGCGAAGGCTTTTTAAAAGACTTTGCTCGGTCATCAGCTAGAAGGGATAGAAAACTGATTTATGAGCGGAAAAGTGACCTCTTCTGACTTTGGCTTGACCATAAAATTATTTTGGCTTACCATTTTAATGGTTTACTGTCTATTTGGATTTAGCCAAACCAGGTGCGCAGATGATGGAAACCTTCCCCAACCATACAAAAAATGCTTTTTGAAATCTGATGCTCAAAGTGGTGATACCACCACAATTTCTATCCCTGAAGGTTGTACCGATATAAAGTATGACTCTCTGAAAACAGGGATATACCGTATAGTGATGAAAGGTTTTCACGGAGAGACCTATTTACATTGCATAGCAAATGTTTCGGATGGGAAAAGGTCAGGAAAATATTTAGAATTTTACAAAAGTGGGCTACTATATTCAAAGTCTTATTTCCTTAAAGGGCATTTAACGGGACCGTTTATCAGCTATCATAAAAATGGGTTTATGCGTTCCAATGGAGAGATTACCTACCATCCTGAAAATGATGAAGAACTATTTACAGGAACTTATTTTGAGTACTGGGAAAATGGTGCAATAGCTTCCAAGTTCTTGGTTAAGAAAAACAAGATTCGTAAAGAACTCTATTTGGATGAACAAGGGAAAATAATAAGCTACGACACCTACCTCAAAACTTGGCACAACTGCTATTGAGTTTAGTGCTATAAACATGCCCTTGTTTAAAGTTTTTCATCATTTACATAATGGCACTCTACCATAACGTTAATTTTAAAATCATGAAAAAGCGCTGGGAAAACATCAGGCACACCCGTTGGTTTAAAATCCTAACCAACAAGTTTACCCTTACCACCATTGGTTTTGTGGTATGGATGCTATTTCTGGATGTTAACTCATTTCTTATACATAATGAGTTGAATACTGAAATTGATGAGTTGGAAGGCAGCATTGAATACTACCAAACCGAAATAGCGCGAGACAAGCAAAACCTTGAAGAGCTGACCACCGACCCGGCAAAATTTGAAAAGTTTGCCCGAGAGCAATATTGGATGAAAAAACCAGGTGAAGAAATTTACCTGATAGAATAACCACACCATGCGATTTACACTTCTGATTTTCCTGCTCATACTCACTTCACTACAAACTGTAAAATCGCAAACCCGCTTTAATCTTGATTTCCTGGAAGACCGTATTGGCTACCTCAAAGCCATTTACAGTAATGACAGGGCCGTACGTTTTTACGAAGACTCGGTAATGGCTGTAGCTGGTTTCAGGTCAGAAGAACATCTGGCGGCCATTGACTCCATGTACCGCATGGACTCCGTACTTACGCTAAAAATAAACGACTACCTTATCACTTATGGGTATCCCGAAAGGGATGAATATGGCGAAGTGGCCAATATGACTCCATGGCTCATTTTGAATCATTCGCCCATAGAAAAAATCAGGCTCGACCAATTTAAAACCCTGCATAAGGCTTACAAAGAGGATAACCTTGAGGAAAGGAGGCTTATCGAATTTTTGGAACGCGAATACCGAGTTAGGTT
>CAXBJE010000490.1:0-2669 GCA_963975525.1 uncultured Owenweeksia sp.
CGTGCAACGGGTAGTCAAACGGTTTTTGAGCTTGGATTGCCATTGTCAGAAAGGTCAGAATTTGTCAACCTAAATGGCAAACAATACTTTATTACCCTCAACAAGATTGACCGAGCAGGTAGAAATCCCTTTAACCAAGCCGCCTACTATACTATTAAACAAGTACAGTGAAATGAAAAAACATCCTTTCATTCCGGAAACCCTCAAGCACCTTTTCCGAGGCTATTTGAAAACATTAGTAATTGCCGTTGCGATTACTTGGACTAACAGCTCATTTGCACAGCAATGGCTTGACAAAAAGTACAGTTACGACAGCACCCTAAACGTAATTTACGGAACCGCCATCAATTTTAATGGAGGAATAGATACTCTCAAAATGGACATCTACTCACCCATTTGCAATGATGCCTCCGAACAATCAAGAAAACCGTTACTAATGTGGATACACGGTGGAGCTTTTTTGGCGGGCAGTAAAGAAGATCAAAGTATAACCAAACTGTGTAAAGAGTTTGCTAAACGAGGTTACATAACTACCAGCATCAGTTACAGACTAGGCTTTGTAGCAGATGACACCGCCAGAAATTGCAACTTCCCCAACTACTCCTGCGTGCATGCTACGGATAATGCAGAATGGTACAGAGCATACTACCGAGGAGTGCAAGATGGTAAAGGAGCCCTGCGGTACTTAGTAAATCGAAATACCCAGTACCGATTAGACACAAACAACATTTTTGTAGCTGGTGAAAGTGCTGGTGCCTTTATCGCCATGGGTATAGCCCTTATGGATACTGCCATTGAAAGGCCATTACAAACTTTTCAAATCGGTGCAGTTCCGAGGCCAAGCAGCAATACCAATGGCTGTGGTTACAATCAGGGTAAAAGCTTTACCAGCGCAACTATAAGCAGACCTGACCTTGGTGGAATTGATGGCACTGTTGAACCAACTAACGTAAAGTACACCATAAAAGGAGTTGGAAATATGTATGGCGCTATGATGAGCGATTTGCTACAACACAGTAAATCCAACACAGCCAAACCAGCTATTTACTCCTTTCATCAACCGTGTGATTTGATAGTGCCCATAGATAGCGGTAAGGTTTACCAGGGACTTAATTGGTGCCTTACCAATGGTTACAATTGCTATGCTGTAAGAAACTCTCCAGCAGTTTACGGCAGCCGTGCCATAAGAGATTGGAACACAGCAGGTAATTATGGATACACCATTCAAAATGAGTTTACCAGTACAAATTTCCCATTTAACTTTCTTTTTGGGCCAGGCAGCTGTGCAGACCAGGTAAACAACCCTTGCCACGCCAATGACAATCAAAATTTGAGAGAAAACAACCTGGCCAAATTCTTTGCTCCACTTATTACAACCAACCCTATATGTGATACAGCTACGGGGCTGAGTGTGGCTTGTCAGAACTTAGAAAACAGTTGGAGCGTTTATCCAAACCCTGTAACTCATAAATTGACAATTAGCTTAGCCGATGGGGATGTTACTTCATTAGTTCTCTGGAATAGCCAGGGCAAAAAGCTGTTGCAAAAGGAGATTAAGCGAGAACACACTTTAGAATTAGATTTCTCAGAATATCCAGAAGGGGTTTATTTGTTAGTAGCCATCGGCTTTAAAGGCGAACAGAGCACTGTTAAAGTTATAAAGCAATAGCTTAACGTTAGCAGTCATATTAAACCAAAATTCAACCGGGCAACTGTTACATTTGCCCTCACATCAAATTTTACATTAATGCATAAGTTTATTACCCTTTGCCTGATTGCAATTACCACAATTGCTGTTGGTCAGGATAAAATGCTAACCATGGAAGATGCCGTGGTTAATCAGTTTTCCACCTTAGCTCCTGAGCGACTCAATCAATTAAGTTGGCTACCTGGTACAAACCAATATGCTTTTGTAGAAGATGACATATTGAAGGTTGGATTGGCCTCTGATGGAAAGTTGAAAATCACGGAAATAGTGAGTTTGGATGATTTGAATTCCAAATTCGGTTCTTTATCTGGAGTAAAATACCGCAGGTTTCCAAGGTTTGAATGGACGTACGAAGAAACTTTCAAATTTGAGTTTAAGCAAAACGTGTATTCCTACAGTGTAAAATCTGGCGATCTGCTACATACAGACTCATTGGAAATTCCCGCGGCAGCGGAAAACCGTGAAGACGCGCCCAAAACCGGACATATTGCTTTTACAGTAAAAAACAATTTGTATGTACTAAAGGGCGATGAAGTTATCGCGCTAAGCGAAAATGAGAATGAAGGGATTGTAACCGGGCAAACGGTTTCTAGGAGTGAGTTTGGGATTACAGATGGAATTTTTTGGAGTCCTGACGGAACAAAATTGGCCTATTATGTAAAAGATGAAACTGAAGTAAGTGATTATCCCATAATTGACTGGACTACTCAGCCTGCGACTGTAAAAATGATTAAGTACCCTATGGCGGGTACTGATAAAACCGAAAAAATCTCTGTAAGGGTATATGATGTAAATACCGGTAAAACCACCACCCTGCTCACAGGAGAGCCCAATACTCAGTATTTAACCAATGTTAGCTGGAGCCCTGATGGTAAAGAGGTTTATATAGCCCACCTGAATCGCGACCAAAACCACATGGAGCTGAAACGCTACAATGCGGAATCCGGAAAATTGGATAAAA
>CAXBJE010000491.1:0-2662 GCA_963975525.1 uncultured Owenweeksia sp.
TACTCATCATTTTACTATAACAATGGCGACAAGGCTTCTGACTTTTATGAAGAGGGCTATACGATAGGTGTTTTAGGTCGGTATTATCTAATTGATAAAAACCTTAAGATCTATGGTGAGGTGGGGTTGTACTATAACAGATCTGTAGTTAACCAGGCTATAAAAATAAGGGCCAATTACAATGGGCTTTATGAAGAATATATAAGTGGTGGGCAAAATATTTACAGTTCTACCATAAGTGCAGGCATAAGTTTGCCCTTGTTTTGGGGATGGAGGTATGAGCCTTATATGCAATACACATTGGCTACCCAACACCAGATAGGTCGTCCGGATCCACTCCTTGCTACATCGCCCTATTCTCTTTTCAGTTTTAACTTCATGGTATTTCCTGCAAGCTTTAAAGTACCCATTTTTAACACCAATAAATAACAGGATGCCAATGAGACATCTTAAATACGTCCTTATGGTAACCGGCCTGGTTTTGCTTACAGCCTTTCAATGTGAGGATGATTGTTTTCGTGTTCCATATGGCCTGGCATTTCAAGCGGTGGCGATAGATTCAACATTGTTTTTTGATTCCATTGAAAATGTAAGCGAGAAACAAATAGTTTGGCGGAGCACAGAACTGGCTGCGCTTAAGGATTCAATTTATGGCTATGCCAGCTGGAATCCGGGAGCGGTGAAAACTACCTTTTGCTTTTACTCCGGTAGCGAAACTGATACGTTGAGAATATATCATGAATATGATGAGCGGTACAATGAAGACTGTGTGCGATATGATTTTCACCTGAGGTACAGCCACGTTTTGGCTACCACCTTTACAAATTATCAGTTTTCGGATAATGGAAGACGAGTAAGAATTGTGCTGGATTAATGTGGTATGACAATGTTATGAATCTGAAAGCTGTATTACTGATAATATTTGTTCTTGGCGGCCTTGTGCTTAAATCACAAAAAGTAAATGTTGGCTGGAAGCGCATTGGCGATGCGACTCTATATTTAAATGAAGGCAATAGGTACGAGTACAACCCCCTTCAACTTTTCAATATCTATTTGGAGAAACCTTTACGGTCGCCTCATTTTTCGCTTGGCCTTGATTTAAGTTATGGGAACTATACACCAAATCTTCCGGATCAATATGATTATCTAGGTACCAACAAGCAGTTTTATGATAGGTCATACGGTATTGGTGTAAACTGGAGATATTATTCTAGACCCAAGGTTATGCGCTTTTTTATAGAGTGCAATGCTCATGCAAACTATCTCAAAATATATCAACCAATTATCATTGCTCATGACTTTGGTAATTACGAAAGGATAATGGCATCCAGCCAGTGGGTGGCAAGTACTGGGGGAGCATTTGGATTCTCTCTTGGAAATAAAAAGTTTCGATGGGAACCCTATATTCAGATAAGCTTTGTTACAGAAATTGAAGAAATGCGTGCCGATCGTTTTGCGATGAGTTCTATTGGAGTAGTAGAGGGCTCAAACTCTGTCTTTGTCACTCCGCTGGCATTTAAGATAATGCTGTATTAATTCCTTTGTAGCTCCCGCTGCTTCTATTATTTTAGCCCTATGCAGATAAAAGAAATCACCTCTTACCTTGAGTCTATTGCGCCAAGGGCACTACAGGAGTCTTATGACAATTCAGGGCTTTTGGTAGGAAACCCAAATAGGGATATAGATAAGGTCCTCATTTCATTAGATGCAACCGAGGAGGTTGTGGATGAAGCCATTGCAAAGGGCTGCGGAATGATAATATCGCACCACCCCATAATTTTTGGAGGACTAAAATCTTTTACAGGAAAAAACTATGTGGAGCGCACTGTAATGGCTGCCATTAAAAATGATGTGGCGCTTTATGCTATCCATACCAATCTGGATAATATCCATACAGGGGTTAATAGAGCCATTGGTGAAAAACTAGGTGTTACTAATATGGAGGTGCTTGCCCCGAAGAAGGGACTCCTAAAAAAGTTAGTGGTTTTTGTTCTTGAAGAGAATAAGTATGCAGTGGTTGAAGCCATGTTTGCGGCCGGTGGCGGAAAGGTTGGCGAGTATGACGAATGTAGTTTTCAGATTAAGGGAACGGGTACATTCCGCGGAAGCGAAAATGCAAACCCTACAGTAGGAGAAAAACTGGTAAGGCAATATGAAGAAGAAGTAAGGGTAGAAATGATTTTACCAGCGCACAAGGTTAATGGAGTTGTAAAGGCAATGATTGATGCGCATACTTATGAGGAAGTGGCCTATGATATATATCCGTTGGAAAACTATCACCAGCAAATAGGTTCCGGAATGGTAGGGCAGTTAAAAGAGCCTATGTATGCCTTGGATTTTTTGCGAAAAGTAAAAGACACTTTTGGAGGAACGGTGCGATATACTTCACTAATGAAGGATGAGATAAGCAAAATTGCATGGTGTGGAGGCTCTGGAAGTTTCCTTTTACCCCAGGCAAAAGCCTCTGGGGCTGACCTGTTTTTAACCTCAGATTTTAAGTATCATCAGTTCTTCGATGCTGAAAATGAAATCATTGTGGCAGACATTGGGCACTATGAAAATGAGCAGTTTACAAAAGAATTAATAGCTCAAGTACTTATAGAAAAATTCCCTACTTTTGCCATTCTTTTAACGGAGACGAACACAAACCCGATAAATTACT
>CAXBJE010000492.1:0-2658 GCA_963975525.1 uncultured Owenweeksia sp.
ACGTTTGTTCCGTAGTTCTTCAATCCTTTCGTCCGAAATATCCTTTCCCCTTGAGGCCAGTATTTTGCGGGACAAGATCAAATCAAAATCTCCCCATTCATCTGGCTTAGCCTGAATGTCAATTAGCTCCTCATCAGTAAACTCAAACAGGTAATGGTCTGTATCTACATTGTCAATTTCTATTTCCACCTCTTTCTCCAAAAGGGCATGTGCCTTTTCAAAATCAGATTGTGGTATTTTCAATTCTACTTCCTTTTCATGTGGGTTTCCTGTAAAGGTGACGTCCACGGCTGGTGAGATATCTTCCAATGAAACCTCAATACCATGTTCATTTAGCAGAATGGCAGTTTCCTGTGCAAGCTCCATGGAATGAAACTTTTCAAAAGTTGCAAAATCCTGTTCCGCATAGGGGGACTGTGGGTCATCTGAATGATTCTCTTGATAAAAGCGATCTATCTCTGCCATCATAAAATCTTTTTGTTCGTTGGTTAGCCAACTGGCCTTAAAACTGTTTTTGGCCAATTCAGCAATTTCCTTTTTAGTGAGGTTGATACTTTCGGCCACAGCCAAATAATTTTCATTGAGGTAGCCCCCAAAATAGGCTGGGTCATCAGAGTTGAGCGTCACCAACAATCCTTTATCCATCATTTCCCTTAAAGGATAGTCCTCAAGATTGGCAATTACCTTAAGTTCAAGGTTGGAGAGTGGACAAAGGGTGATGGGCATTTGCTCATGCGCTAATTGTTTCACTAAAGCTTCATCATCCAAACAGCGGTTTCCATGGTCAATCCGTACAACTTTTAATAGGTTCAGGGCTTCATGAATGTACTCAGAGGGGCCTTCTTCTCCGGCATGGGCAACGGTTAAAAAGCCCTCTTCGCGGGCTTTGACAAAAACCCTTTCAAATTTTGAAGGTGGGTTGCCAAGCTCGGATGAATCCAATCCCACACCAGCAATGCGGTCTTTATAGGGTAGCGCCAGCTCCAGCGTTTCAAAAGCAGAGGCTTCATCCAAATGCCGTAGAAAAGACATTATCAGTTTACAGGAAAGGCCGAGTTTTTCTTCTGCCTCTTTCAGCGCTTTCCAAATACCATCAATTACGGTAGGGAAGGGAATGCCACGATCGGTATGGGTTTGTGGGTCAAAGAAAATCTCAACATGACGAACATTTTGAGAATGTACCTTGCTGAGGTAAGCCCAGGTGAGGTCGTAAAAGTCCTGCTCTTTAATAAGCACACTGGCTCCGGCATAGTAAATGTCTAAAAACTCCTGTAGGTTATTAAAGCTATAGGCGCTCTTTAATTCATCAATAGATGAATAGGGGATTTGCGTGCCGTTTCGTTTGGCAATTTCAAACATCAATTCAGGTTCAAAGCTACCTTCAATGTGCAGGTGTAATTCAGCTTTTGGGATGCCCTGGATGAATTGCTGAATGGAAATGTTGCCCATTTTTAGTTTTTCTTACTCACTAGTTTGGCGCCCAAATAAGCCATGGGGATGTACGCCACAATTAAATCCAGTGCATTAAACCACATGGGTGAGGGAAGTTGAAAAACCATCATGGTGCCACCAAGCAGAAAAACGCCACCAATAATTAAGGCCACCGTCATTTTACGATTTACAGCTATAGCGGCTGCAACTAAAGCTCCAACCAGAGTGCCTAAGGCATGAGCCAAAAAGGGCATTATGTAGTGCTTCGGTTCAAAAAGATGCATTGAGGCTTTCAGGCCTTCAGTGGTGGTATTGTCCACTCCCTCAGGTATCGCGATTATTGATCCGCTGATCATAATAATGCTCATGTTTACAATACTGCCTACTATTACTCCGGCAATTACGGCTAAAATGTTTCTTACAATGGGGTTCATAGTTGTGTAATTTTTGTGGTTGCTCAAATCTAATACATCTTGAGTTGCCATCTTTAAAATAACACATCGCAGTGCTGTAAGGCTTATCAGGTGTTATTACAGGATGAAAGTAAGCCGTTGGATAGTTAAAGTACGAGGACTGATAAATCTCATTATTTTGAGAACAATCGCTGATTACATTTGCCCTGTAAATGAAAAAGCTCCTGGCAAATAGCGTCCTGATAACAGTAATCCTGTTTTCTCAACTATACAACAGTTTTGTAACTGCTGTGTATCAGGCCAACTATAACTACTACGCCACGGAGTTATGCGAAAACCAAAACAAGCCGGAGTTACATTGTGATGGTAAATGTTATTTCGCCAAGCAACTTGCATTGGCAGATGAGTCGCACAACGAAACCGAACCACCACAACTGTTGCCAACTCTAAGGCTGTTTTCACCTTCTGATTTTGATTTTAATGTTGAACCTCTAGTGGTTCTTGAAGACAAACGTATTACTGATAAATTCACTGCTTTCCCAAAGGCTCCCTTTCTGGGTACTATTGAGCATCCGCCTCAGGTTTAAATCTAACGTTCATTACTGTTGTTTTATCCAGCAGTTCCCATTTTTAATTATCTCGATTTAAATCTAATTTTTAGTATATGAAAACTTTTAAAAAATTGGCCACAATGGCCGTGGCTATTGGTATGGTGTTTAATCTTAGCTCTTGTGATAAAGACGAAAAAGAAAACCCAACAGTAAACAATGACGCTTTAAAATCATACGAGCTTATTGGTACAGAAACCCTTGAT
>CAXBJE010000493.1:0-2655 GCA_963975525.1 uncultured Owenweeksia sp.
TTGTGCACCATTCTGTCGAAGTGAATATTCAATACGGTCTCATGCGACTTTGACTCCAGCTTAGCGCTGATCTCTTCAAATTTAAAGGAACGTGCTCCCTTTAGCAAGATAGCACTATCGCGAAAGCGATATTTAAAAATATGACCTAAAAAATCTTTGGTGGATGGATATAAATCCAAGGGTGCCCTAAGACTTAACTTGCTTGTCATCAGGCCTTCCCCAATGGTAATTACCTGATCAAGCTCAAAGCGATTTATCATTTCCTCTACCCTGCGGTTGAGTTTCTCCAATGGCAGCCCACTTTGAAACATATCACTCAGAATCAAAATCTTTTTGCGGTTTCGGCCCTGATTTTCCAGGTAATGCAGGGCAATTCGCAATGATTCCAAATCAGAGTTGTAAACGTCATTGATAATCAGGTTGCCATTAGAACCCGATTTCATCTCCAACCGCATTTCCACGGGCTGCAATTCTGAAAATGCCAACTTGAGCACTTCATTATCCATCCCAAGCTCTAAGGCTAATCTCCAGCAATGGAGTGTATTTTCCATTGAGGCATCATCCGTAAATGGAATTGTAACCTCAACTTCACTTCCTTTATATACCCCTATGAAACGGGCCTTTTTAGGTTCAACCTGTTTATTGATAACAAACAAATCTGCAGATGAATCGCTAAAAGACCAGGATAGTAACTCAACATTATTTGCATTTGCAAAAGCCTCAATCTCTTTACCCAAAAGGCTTTCACCCTTTTGATAAACCAGCTTTTTGCTCTTGGCGAAGAGTTTTAGTTTTTCCTCAATTTTCTGCTGATGGTTGTTAAAATTTACATCATGAGCTGTACCGATATTGGTGAAAATGCCAATCTCAGGTTTTAGTATTTCCTCTAAAAGCAGCATCTCACCCGGCTGACTAATTCCGGCTTCAAAAACTCCAATTTCGTTATGCTCTTCTAACTCCCAAACGGAAAGTGGAACCCCAATTTGCGAGTTGTAACTCTTTGGGCTGCGGCAAACCGAAAACTGCTTCTGCAGGATTTGTGAAAGCCACTCCTTTACAATGGTTTTTCCGTTGCTACCCGTTATGCCCACTATTTGGGCTTTTGATTGCTGCCTTACGGCTCTGGCCAATTTTTGTAAAGCTGCCAACGAATTTGGCACTACCAGATAATTGGAATCCTTTTCCTTTTGTTGTGGAAGCACTTCCACCACAAAATTGCGTATGCCCTTTTTATATAGTTCGGGGATGTATTGATGGCCATTGTGATTATTTCCGCGTAAAGCAAAAAACAATACGCCACTGGCTGACGAAAATTGACGTGAATCAAGCAACAGCCTGTTTATCTTAAACTCAATATCAAATAAATGATTTTGAGATTCAACAATCTGCGCTATTTCGCCAATCGTCTTCTCAGCCATTTTTGTTTGTTGCTTCATTAAAGGCAGCCCTGCTCAGAGGCTCATACTCCTCTTTTTCACCCAACATCACCTGCTTTTCATCGGTAGTCTTTCGGTGAGAGTAATTTGCCGGGTTGCCCGTTTTTACGCAAACCGCATGTACTTTGGTTACATATTCGGCTGTGGCCATTAAGCTGGGCATTGGGCCAAAAGGTTTCCCTGTAAAATCCATATCAAGGCCAGCAATAATTACACGCGCCCCTCTGTTGGCGAGCTGGTTGCACACCTCTACAATGCCATCATCAAAAAACTGAGCTTCATCAATGCCTATCACATCCACGCCATCGCCTAGTAGTAATAGGTTTGAGCTACTTTCCACAGGTGTGCAGCGAATCGAATTTCTATCGTGGCTAACCACATCCTCTTCCGCATATCGGGTATCAATAATGGGTTTGAATATTTCCACACTTTGCTTGGCAAACTGGGCACGTTTCATCCTGCGAATCAATTCTTCGGTTTTACCGGAAAACATCGATCCACAGATCACTTCCATCCATCCGGTGTGCTTATGTTGGTTTACAGGATTTTCGAGAAACATTTTTGTACGTAACTTGCTTTAAAGGAATAACAATAATTAGTTTAGCAACGCGCTTTTCTTAAAAGCCGATCCATATACTGAAAGCCCACAAAACTACTGAAAGATACCTATCCCCATGGAGCAACAAGTGAGAAACGAACTGGTAAAAATCTGTAACAAGATTATTAATGATGAGGAGCTTCTGGATATAGAAGGTCAATTGGCTGCGGTGCAGGAGATGTACGAAAAATTGTTGGTGCTTAACTATTTTTCATCTCGTAAAAGTGCTCCTGTAAAAGCACCCATCCAACATCCCGAGGTGAAAACTGTAACGGCAGAAACGCTTCCCGACAATAGAGAATCATCGCCTGAAAAACCCATTTTGGAGGAAAAGCCAGTGGTAACTAATGAGCCTATAATAAACGAACCCGAACCAGTTCCTATACCGCAGGCAAAAGAAGAAACTCCACCACCGGCTCAGGAACAACATGAACCCCGTGAGCCTTATAGAACTCCCGAGTTTGTAAGAGCTGAGGAACCTAAAAAGGCGGCTGAAGTAATTAATGAGAGCCCTGTTGATATACGCGAATTGGCGGATGACGTAACTCCGGAGCAACTCCGTGAAAAATTTCAGCCCAAAGAAAGTGGCAGCCGTAAATCTTCCATTAACGAACGCTATGG
>CAXBJE010000494.1:0-2641 GCA_963975525.1 uncultured Owenweeksia sp.
GAAAACGTGTTAGATCCCCCCTTGAGGGGGGCGCAGGGGGGTGATTTTTTTTGCTTCACGCTAGATTACAAGCCACAAAAAAATCCCACCGAAGTGGGATTCTTGTATTATAACAGTTCAACTCAAAACGTTGAACCTTCAACTTTTAACCTTACTGCTTTTTAATCTCTACTCCCCATCAACAACATTACATAGTATGCCAACTGGGTAATAGCGGCTAAGGCGGCTACCAGGTAGGTATTTGCTGCAGCGTTCAAAGCGTCTTTGGCCATGTCATGCTCACCACGGCTTGTAGTGCCTGTGTTTTCCAACCAAACCAAGGCGCGGTTACTGGCATCATACTCTACCGGAAGGGTAACTACGGTAAACAAGGTTACAGCACCTTGTAATATTACCATTGTCCATAATACGGTGGTGATTGGGAACATATTTACAAGGAAGGTACCGAAGAGCATAATCATAAATATTATACCCATGGCCTTGCTGCTAAAGCTAACTACTGGTACCAAAGCCGAGCGGAACTCTAACCATCTGTAAGCAGTGGCATGTTGTACGGCATGTCCACATTCATGTGCGGCCACGGCCGCAGCGGCAACCGAGCGGCTTTCGTAAACATCTTCGCTTAGGTTAACGGTTTTATCTGCCGGGTTGTAATGGTCTGTCAATCTACCTCGGGTAGAAATCACCTTTACGTCAAAAATGCCATTGTCATGAAGCATTTTTTCGGCAATCTCCCTTCCGCTAAGTCCGTTAGACAGGCCTACTTCACTATACTTTTTGAATTTACTCTTCAGCCGGGCCTGCACCACAAACCCAACTATCATAAACCCAACTAAAATTACCATCATTATCATTGTGTACTTGCTTTTAATTTTGAATCGTGGAAATAACAAAATGTATGCCCGTTAGGTTTGGCAGATAAACAATAGTTTTACCCAAAATATACAGGATGGCAAAGAAGAGACCTTTGATATTAGTGACCAATGATGATGGTATTACCGCCCCGGGGCTTCGTAACCTTATTAAAGTGATGAATGAACTGGGTGAGGTTGTGGTAGTTGCCCCCGATGGGCCACAAAGTGGGATGGGTCATGCAATTACCATCAATGGTATTTTAAGGTGTGATGAGGTGAAAATTGAAGAAGGCCCACAGAAAGAATATAGCTGTTCGGGTACGCCAGTAGATTGTGTCAAGCTGGCAGTAAACGTGGTGCTGGACCGTAAGCCCGATATGGTGGTGTCAGGCATCAACCATGGCAGCAACTCGTCTATTAATGTAATTTACTCCGGTACCATGTCTGCTGCGGTAGAGGGTTCTCTGGAAGGAATTCCGTCCATCGGTTTTTCATTGAATGATTTTAGCTGGGAGGCCGATTTTAGTCCGGCACATAAACATATTAAGAACATTGCCGCAAGGGTGTTAAAAGAGGGGTTGCCACATGGCACTTGCCTCAATGTAAATATTCCCATTGCAAATGGAAAGGAATATAACGGAGTGAAAATCTGCCGACAGGCAAAGGCCAACTGGGAAGAAGAGTTTGATAGCCGTAAAGATCCGCGACATAGAAACTACTATTGGCTTACCGGCAAGTTTGTAAACTATGATGAAGGCAACGATACAGACGAGTGGGCACTGGCCAATAACTACATTTCTGTGGTTCCGGTAAATAGTGATATTACGGCCCATCATCTTTTAAATGAATTAAGAGACTGGAAACTTTAATCCAACATCCAAACAGATTTTCCGTTTTTCTCTTTACAATCAACAATTAACATGTTTAAGAAACTCACCCCACAGCTATTGTTGGGAATTTTTATAGGGCTGATTATGCCCGTAATTGGTGTTTACCTAATGCTTGATTTGCGCCCGGAATTACTGGGTATTCAACGGTTTGAAGGCGTAATTGTAAAGCAGGTAAATGTGCAAATCATTACACTGGGGATGATAATTAATGCCGGGCTGTTTTTTATTGCCCTGCGTTTGGATAAGGAAGAAATAGGCCGTGGTATTTTGTTTATGAGCGTGCTTTATCTGGTTGCCATTTTTGTCTACAGGTTCTTGTTATAATCTTTTCCCCTTGGCGGGAAAACCCACTTGCATACCAACTAATTTTATCAGCTTAAAACCCTTTCGGTGAAGTATTACATCATAGCAGGTGAGGCCAGTGGCGATTTGCATGGGGCCAACCTCATGAAGGCGCTGGTTAAGGAAGACCCCAAAGCTCAGTTTAGATTTTGGGGAGGCGACCTTATGCAAGCCGTTGGAGGCGACCTAAAGAAGCATTATCGTGAGTTAGCCTTTATGGGATTTGCTGAGGTAATAATGAACCTCAGAACAATTCTGGGAAACCTGAAAAACTGCAAAGCGGATATTGAGGCTTTTCAGCCAGATGCCCTCATCCTAGTGGATTACCCCGGTTTTAATATGCGCATTGCCGAGTTTGCCAAAAAAAAGGGCATTAAGGTGATCTACTATATTTCTCCCCAAATATGGGCCTGGAAGCAAAACCGTGTGCATAAGCTTAAGCGGGATGTAGACCGTATGCTGGTTATACTGCCGTTTGAACAAGAGTTTTACAACAGATTTGGGATGGAGGTGGACTTTGTGGGCCATCCGCTTATTGATGCCATTGAAGGGCGC
>CAXBJE010000495.1:0-2628 GCA_963975525.1 uncultured Owenweeksia sp.
ATTGGATTGGCAAGTGTATACTTTGCCAATCGATTTCCAGGTGCCCGGGTGTTGGCAATTGAGCCGGAGCCTGAGAATTATCAAATGCTTAAGAAAAACACTGGCCTCTATAAAAATGTAACGCCTATTAAAGCAGCATTATGGTTTGAAGATACGGAGCTAAACATTTTTGATAAAGGCAAAGGCTCATGGGCCTATACAGTTGGTGATGAAAAATTAGGTGGGGTTGGAAAAACCATGGCACTTAGTATGACTCATTTAATGAAGGCTTACGATTTGCCCTATATCGACATCTTAAAGATTGATATTGAAGGAGCCGAAAAAGAACTCTTTACCAAAAACTTTGAGGAGTGGCTCCCCAAGGTTCGGGTACTAGTAATTGAGCTGCATGACCATTACAAACAAGGCACTTCTCGCCAGTTTTTTGAAACCATCAGTAAATACCAATTTTCGTTTCATGCTACTGAAGACAGACTGCTGCTGCGGAATGAGAATTTTCAAAAATCCAATAGTCCTAAAACATGATCGATACACACTCCCACATTTACCTCAAAGACTTTAAAGACGATTTTGACGGCATGCTAAATCGGGCGAAAGCCGTGGGAATTACTGAAATATACTTACCCAATATTGACAAGGATAGCATAGCCGACTTAAATAGAACGGCCCTTGAAAACCCCATGTGTAAACCCATGATGGGGCTGCACCCAGGTTCAGTAAAAGCCGATTACAAAGAGCAATTGGCAACCGTTATTACAGAACTGCAAAACCCGGAGCGAAAGTTTTATGCTGTGGGCGAAATAGGTATTGACCTCTATTGGGATAAAACCTTTGTTGAGGAACAAAAGATGGTTTTTGCCACTCAAATTGAATTGGCCAAGGAAATGGGATTACCAATTGTAATCCATTGCCGCGAAGCTTTTGATGAAGTATTTGAGGTTCTGGAAGCCCACAACAGTGAAAACCTTTTTGGCATTTTTCATTGTTTTACAGGAAATGTGGAGCAAGCGCTTCGCGCCATTAACCTTAATATGAAACTAGGCATTGGCGGGGTGGTTACGTTCAAAAATGCCGGCCTGGATAAGGTTATTGAGCAAATTAATCTTGAACATTTGGTACTGGAAACAGACGCGCCATACCTGGCCCCCATGCCCTTCAGAGGAAAAAAGAATGAACCCTCTTATATAAAGTATGTGGCTGAGAAAATTGCAGAGATAAAAGGGGTATCCCTTCAGCAGGTGGATGAAATTACCACCACCAATGCAAAATCTGTTTTTGAAAGAACCTAACCATTCCAACTTCTTAATTTCGCCAGATGCCCAATACCTCTAAAATATTAATGCTTTATACCGGTGGCACTATTGGTATGATGCAGGATCCGGAAAGTGGAAGCCTTAAAGCATTTAACTTTCAGCAGTTGCTGGATCAAATTCCTGAATTGCGCAATTACGATTGTGAGATTACTACCGATAGTTTGGACAGACCTATTGATTCTTCAGACATGAAGCCAGATCATTGGATTAGGTTGGCCACGCGCATTTATAAGGATTATGATACGTTCGATGGATTTGTAATTCTTCATGGCTCGGATACCATGGCGTACTCTTCTTCTGCCCTGAGTTTTTTACTCGAAAACCTGAGTAAACCAGTAATTTTTACTGGCTCGCAGCTGCCCATTGGTATTACTCGTAGCGATGCCCGCGAAAACCTGCTCACTACCCTGGAAATTGCGTTGGCCAAAAAAGAAAATGGCGAGGCAATGGTACCGGAGGTGGGCGTTTACTTTGAGTATGATCTATTTAGGGGAAACCGCATCCACAAAATAAGCACGGAAGATTTTGAGGCATTTCAGTCACTTAATTACCCAAAACTTGCCGAAGCTGGAGTCCACATAAAATTTAACCAAAACGCTATAGAGCGAGCAAGCCACGAAGCACTAATATTACATAATAAGATGGACACCAACATTGGTGTACTTACCGCCTTCCCAGGCATGAGTGAGACTTATGTGAACTCCATCCTCACTGCTCCGGGCCTCAAGGGCATTGTGTTACGCACCTTTGGTTCTGGCAATGCCCCCACAGATGAATGGTTTTTGGCCAAGCTGCAAGCAGCCATTGCATCAGGTATACAGATTGTAAACATTACACAATGTAGCGGAGGGGGTGTTATACAAGGTAAATACGAGGCCAGCAAAGGCCTCAAGGAAATTGGAGTAATCAGCGGTGGCGACATGACATTTGAGGCAGGCCTCACTAAAATGATGTTTTTGCTTACGCAGAATTTGAGTTACAAAGAATTCAAAAAAGCATACGAAACAAACCTTAGAGGCGAACTAACTTATTAGAGGTGTTTTTGTAGTTTTGCCGTCCTTAAAAACAAACACAGAGGTGTTCTCGACCTAGCCGAGTATTGGGAAAACACTTTATTGGCGCTTCAAATTTTGGAGAGGTGTTCTCGGCTCAGCCGAGACTAGGAGCTCGCTTGGAAAGCGTGCTATTATATTGGAGAGGTGTCCGAGTGGCTTAAGGAGCACGCTTGGAAAGCGTGTGTACGGGAGACCGTACCGAGGGTTCGAATCCCTCTCTCTCCGCAAAGAAAAGCCCTGAATCGTGTAGCGATTTGGGG
>CAXBJE010000496.1:0-2628 GCA_963975525.1 uncultured Owenweeksia sp.
GAGTTTGCAGATCTTATTATGACCGCAGGTAAGGAAGTGGAAACCCCTATTGCCCGATTGGCACAGCTTGCCCGAGCCATTGGTATTCACTTGATTGTTGCTACGCAAAGGCCATCGGTAAACGTAATTACAGGTATTATTAAGGCCAACTTCCCCGCAAGGATTGCTTTTAGAGTAACCTCTAAAATTGACTCCAGAACCATTTTGGATGCAGGTGGTGCCGAACAATTGATCGGTAAAGGGGATATGTTGTACTCCTCTGGTCAGGATTTGATTCGTATACAGTGTGCTTTTGTTGATACACCGGAAGTAGAAGACATTACCGATTACATCGGTAACCAAAAAGCGTATCCGGAGGCTTACCTCCTGCCCGAATATGTTGGTGAAGATGAAGGTGGCGGTGGTAAATTTGATGCAGCCGACCCAAGTGAAAGAGATGCTTTGTTTGCTGATGCAGCACGTGTTATTGTAATTCACCAGCAAGGAAGCACCAGCCTTATACAGAGAAAGCTTAAATTGGGATATAATCGTGCAGGGCGGATAGTTGATCAGCTTGAAGCGGCAGGAATTATTGGACCTTTTGAAGGCAGTAAGGCCAGACAGGTATTAATACCAGATGAAATGGCTTTGGAACAGTTATTGAAAAATGAGCAGGACAAATTAAACTTGTAAACACAAAATGAAGTTAGCAACCAAGTTCGTGGCTTTGGCCTTAATGGTTTTTACAACCACATCAGCATTTGCACAACCTACTAACAAAGAGGCCAAGCAACTGCTTACTGAAGCTTCTGAAAAGCTTAAGTCGTATAAAAACATTTTCCTTGGCTTTAATTACACCTTTGAAAATAAAAAGGTACAGCCGCCAGTGGTGCAGAAAGAAACCGGAACTATTGGGATTAAGGGAAATGATTATCGCCTGAAGTTTATGGGTATTGAGCAAATCCGTGATGGTAAAAAGCTGTACACCATATTAAAGGCTGATGAAGAAGTACAGGTTACTGACTATACAGAGCAGGAGGATGAAGGTATGACGCCATCGTCCATTCTTAGTCTTTACCAAAAAGGCTACAGCTTTAAAATGGGCAAGGCCTATAAAAAAGATGGCAAGGATATACAGGATGTAGAGCTAAAACCCAATGCCTCTGAGGAAATTGAAAAAATAATCGTTTCAATAGAAAAGATCTCTAAAAAGATTATTTCGCTTAAGCAATGGGGTAAAAATGGTACCACTACCACTTTTGTGATTACCACCTTTGAGCCCAACAAGGATGTGCCCAACAGCTATTTTAAGTTCAATAAAAAGGACTACCCCGGCTACTACATAGCTGACTAATGAAAATCATTGACCGTTTTGTACTTACGTCCTTTATAAGGCCGTTCATTATCACCTTTTTGGTGATGGTGCTATTTCTGCTCATGCAATTTGTGTGGAAATACATTGACGACCTTGTGGGCCGGGGTGTAGAATGGTATTACATCGCAGAGCTTCTGTTTTATACATCAGCCACGGTTGTTCCAATGGCTTTGCCGCTAGCGGTTCTGCTCTCTTCTATCATGACTTTTGGTACTCTTGGTGAGCATAATGAAATGGCTGCACTCAAAGCATCGGGAAACTCCCTTATTAGAGTTATGCGCCCCATTATCGTTTTTATTGTAATAATAGCAGTTGGTGCTTTTTTCTTTGCCAATTATGTTATCCCAGTGGCCAACCTAAAAAGTGAAACGCTGCTTAGAAATATCACTAATAAGAAGCCAGCACTTAATATCCGGCAGGGAGTATTTTATACCGGCATTGAGAACTACTCCATAAAAGTGGGCGAAAAGTTTGGTGAAAACCAAAACGAACTGCGCAATGTGTACGTGTACGACCATTCTAAAAATATGGGTAACATGAAGGTGATTACTTCAGAAACCGGTAAAATGGAGGTTACCCCAGATGAAATGTACCTGAACATTGAATTGTTTGATGGTAACTCCTACGAGGATATTTACCCTAATAAGGCTCAGGATAGAGACAACTACCCGCTGGCGCGCTCCTCATTTTCACGTTCATTGATTCGATTTAATCTATCCGATTTTCAGGGTGGTGATATGCGCAAAGGGTCCCGCAAGGATTTTGATATGTTAAATGTTGTTCAGCTGGATCAGGCCACAGACTCGCTTCGACAGGGCTTTGCCGCGCGAAAAAAAGAGTTTAACGAGCAGATGACTGACAAATATTCCTTTGCAGCATCGGGTCAACTGAAAGACTCAATAAATGAAAAACAGGTTGTTACCAAAATGAATAATTACCTTTTGGGAAATATTGATCAAGCCGAACATGCACGGGTGGTGCAAAATGCGCTAAGGATAGCTCGTAGCAATGCCTCCTATTTTGAAAACAGTGGACTGGAATACGTTTGGCGCGATAAAATTATAGCCCGTCACGTACTGGAGTGGCATAAAAAATTCTCAATCTCATTCTCCTGTCTGGTACTCTTTTTCATTGGAGCTCCACTAGGCGCCATTATCCGTAAAGGTGGTATGGGAATGCCCGTGGTAATTTCAGTGGTAATATTTATTATTTACCATGTTACCAGTTACTCTTTCGAAAAATTGGGTAGAGAGCTGGTGTGGTCTCCACTGCGT
>CAXBJE010000497.1:0-2621 GCA_963975525.1 uncultured Owenweeksia sp.
TTTACTAGCCATAAAGGGTGTTTTTGTTCTCCCAGTTTTCTTCTATAAAACGTTTCACAAGCTCAGGCCGGTTTATGCCAAAACGGTAGTTGTTGCCATCTTTAGTGGTAATGGCAAGTACCTTACCGGGGCTCATTACAAATACCTGCTGGCGGTTAAACCTTCGCTTATAGCCCAGTCCGTGATACCATTTATGGTTTTCTATAGACCAATTGGCGATTTCGGTAAGTTTAAACTGTTTTGATTTAAGCAAAAAAGGTTGAAAAGTAAAAGAAAGTCCATCAGCCAACACAGTTAACTCAAATTTCATTTTCAATATTAAAATATAACTACCCAGGGTTACCAAAACAGCTATGGATAGACCGATGACGGCCTCTTGATCAGTTTGCTGCTGCGTTTCAAAGGGAATTGAAACACCAATTAGTACACCGGCAAACAGAACACTTATCAAAATAAAAATTGAGCTGTTATCCCTGAAGGATTGTATTTCCTTAACCTGCCTCATATCCTAGCTGTAAAGTGAACCAGCATTTACAATGGGCTGTGCATTTTTGTCCCCACATAAAACTACCATAAGGTTGCTCACCATGCTGGCGCGTTTTTCCATATCAAATTCCACAATTTGCTTGGCGCTGAGTTCGGCCAAAGCCATTTCCACCATACTCACAGCACCTTCCACTATTTTCATACGGGCCGCAATTATGGCTGTAGCCTGCTGACGTTGTAACATGGCACCAGCAATCTCAGAAGCATAGGCCAGATGGTTTATGCGGGCTTCAATAACTTCAATTCCGGCAATTACCAGGCGTTCCTGCATTTCGGTTTCCAACTCGTGGTTTATGTCTTCTAGTCCGCTACGCAAGCTCATTTCAGCTTCATCATCATCAAAAGTGTCGTAGGGGTAGGCGCTTGCCAGTTTACGCACCGCGGTTTCACTTTGTATTATTACAAACTCCTCAAAATCGTTTACATCAAAGCTGGCCTTAAAGGTGTCTCTAACCTTCCACACCAGCACCACACTAATCATTATAGGGTTTCCCAGTTTGTCATTAACTTTTATAGGCTTGCTTTCAAGGTTGGCCGCACGCAGGCTTATTTTCTTTTTTACAAAGAAGGGGTTCACCCAATAAAACCCATTTTTATAAATGGTGCCTTTGTAGGCTCCAAACAAAATCAGCACCGCAGCTTTATTGGGGTTTACTACCACATAACCAATGGCATGTACAAGTGCGGTTACTATTAGCGCTATGCCCCAAGGGCTCTTTTGGGTGAATATGAATATGGCACCAGAAATTAATAGGAGCGTAATAATAAGGTGCATATAGCCAGACTGGCCTTTGATAATTTTTTCGGTTTCCATTGATATGATATTAAAATGATATCACAATAATACAAAATATTTTGAAACCACCTAAAGCGGAAGAATATTGTCAGAAGTGAGATAGACGGGAAGGGCAGGTTGAATAAAAATGAAATAAACAATTAACTCATAGGAAAGTTAGATTACCGCTTGTGGGTATGTATTACATATCTATCTTTGCCAAATCATTGTTTAAACATTAAAATAACAAACTGTATCAAAATGAAGAACTTAGGTAAATTTTTTGCTATTGCGGCATTTGGCTTTTTTGCGGTAAGCTGTAGTAATACTGGCGAGGCTGTAGAGGCAACTGAAGCTCAGGAAGTAACCACTCCAGAAGAAACTTCTGCAACTTATGTGGTTTCTACTGAGGGTGACGAAATTAAGTGGGTAGGTTTTAAAACCATCTCTGGTGATAAGCACAACGGTACCATCCAGGTAACTGAAGGAAATTTTGAAACTCACAATGGCGAAATCGTTGGCGGTTCATTTGTAATTGATATGAACTCAATACACAACGAAGATGTACCTGTAGAAGGTGATTACAACAAAGCAAAATTGGAAGGGCACCTTAAGAGTGCTGACTTTTTTGATGTTGCCAATCATCCAACAGCAACTTTTACCATTACCGGTGTAACTGCTATTGAGAATGGCGAAAACGGTGTAACCCACACTATCAGCGGAAACTTTAAAATGAGAGGAGAAGAAAAGAACATCTCTTTTGATGCTGCAGTGAGCATGGCTGATGATATGATTATGCTTTCAGCGCCTGAGTTTACTATAGACCGTACTGACTGGAATGTAATGGCAATGTCTGCAAGCCTTGAAGGTTTTGCAAAAGACAAGGCTATTGACAACAAAATTAAGTTAGAGGTTGATCTTAAAGCTGCTAAGCAGAGCTAAGGTCAGATATTTGGTTAGTTCAAAAGCCCTTTCGGTTAATCCGGAGGGGCTTTTTTGTTTACTTTTAACCAAACCAATTTTTCAACTTTGGACTATACAAACGCTAATCGCAGCATAAAATCATGGGCGGAAGATGACCGTCCACGCGAAAAACTAATCCTAAAAGGAAAGGCCGCACTTTCTGATGCCGAGCTCATTGCCATCTTATTGGGCAGCGGAACCAAAAACGAAACGGCCGTGGATGTGGCCAAAAAAATCCTTAACTCTGTTGACAATAATCTTAATGAATTGGGCCGCCTTGGTGTAAAAGGGCTCAGTAAGTTTAAAGGGGTTGGGGAGGCAAAGGCCATTAGCATAA
>CAXBJE010000498.1:0-2613 GCA_963975525.1 uncultured Owenweeksia sp.
AATGGGAGTTTCGGATGAACAATTTTACGAAGCTATACCAACATTTAGTGGTGCCTCAAGACGACTTGAAATTCTGCATGAGGATGAAAATCTGACCATTTACCGCGACTTTGCGCATGCTCCATCTAAGGTTACTGCAACAGTAAATGCAGTAAAGGAAAATTTTGAAAACCGCAAGGTCATCGCCTGTTTTGAATTACACACCTTCAGCAGTTTAAGTATTGAATTTATGAAGCAGTACTCTGGTAGCATGGATAAAGCGGATGAGGCTCTTGTATATTTTAACCCGGAGGTGGTGGCACACAAAAAGTTACCGGCTTTAAACAGTGCCGAAATAAAAAGCCAATTTGGAAATGATTCCCTAAACGTATTTGATAACAATCAGACTCTGTTAGCCGCTGTAAAAAAATCCATTGGCACTGAGAAGTGCGTTTTACTGGTAATGAGCTCAGGTAGTTTTGATGGTATCAACTGGAAGAAAGAGCTTGGTTTAGTGTAGTCACAAGACAAATCATTAATTACATTTGCGCAATCCTTAAAAAATGATCAAAAAAGAGTTACTAAGCGGTAAATCCATCGAGATCATTCTAAATCGCCTCACTTGCGAGCTGATTGAAAACCACGGTGATTTTAAGAATACCGTTCTCATTGCTTTACAACCACGCGGACTTACCGTGATGGATCGAATTCTTGAAAATTTACAGGCCAACGGAATATCTGAAGTTGCGCATGGCGTTCTTGATATTACCTTTTATCGTGATGATTTTAGGAGGCGCGATATCCCACTAAAACCCAATCAAACCCGCATTGATGTTATCCTTGAAAACAAAAAAGTAGTTTTTATCGATGATGTTCTTTTTACGGGCAGGAGTGTGCGTTCCGCACTAGATGCTATACATAGCTTTGGGCGTCCTACGGAGATTGAGCTTCTAGTTTTAATTGACAGAAGGTTTTCGAGGGAATTACCAATTCAACCCGATTATACCGGTAAGCAAGTGGATTCGTTGGCAAGCCAGAAAGTATTGGTTAGCTGGACCATAGAAGGAGAAAAAGATGCTGTTTATCTCATAAAACCAAAAAATGAGTGAGTTAAGTGTAAATCATTTGTTGGGTATAAAAGGACTTAGTCCTGAAGACATTCAATTGATTTTTGAAACCGCGGATCAGTTTAAAGAAGTAATTAACCGGCCCATTAAAAAAGTACCCTCACTCAGAGATATTACTGTTGCTAATCTCTTTTTTGAGAATAGTACACGTACCCGATTATCCTTTGAGCTGGCCGAAAAAAGACTTTCGGCAGATACGATTAACTTCTCAGCGGCCTCCTCTTCCGTAAAAAAGGGAGAAACACTTATTGACACCGTAAACAACATACTATCTATGAAAGTGGATATGGTGGTAATGAGACATCCCAACCCAGGTGCTGCGGTTTTTCTATCTCAAAATGTAGATAGCATTATTGTAAACGCAGGCGATGGAGCACATGAACATCCTACTCAGGCACTGCTAGATGCCTATTCGGTTAGAGAAAAACATGGCGATTTAAAAGGCAAGAAGGTGGTAATTGTTGGTGATATTTTACATTCACGTGTAGCTCTCTCCAACGTGTTTTGCCTGCAAAAGCTAGGTGCCAAAGTGAGGGTTTGTGGCCCAACTACCCTAATTCCAAAACATATACAATCTCTAGGGGTTGAAGTTAGCCATAACCTACAAGAATCGCTGGATTGGTGTGATATAGCTAATATGTTGAGGGTTCAGCATGAGCGGCAGGATTTAAAGTATTTCCCATCTGTTAGGGAATACACCCGGCAGTTTGGACTTACATTACCCATGCTTGATGCACTGAAAAAGGATATCACGATTATGCATCCAGGGCCAATTAACAGAGGTGTGGAAATTACAAGTGAAGTTGCGGATAGCGATTACTCTATAATTCTTAATCAGGTAGAAAATGGAGTAGCTATTAGGATGGCTGTTTTGTATCTTTTAGCCTCCAAAAAGAAAATGAACTTTAAAGCGGAGTGATATGAGTTTTCAGACTGAAAAAAATGAGGATCATCTGCTGGTGCGAGTACTAAAGGAATCCTTGAGCACAGATGACATCCGTGCGCTGGAAAATATACTGGATGAATATCCCAAAGAAAATGTTATTTTGCACCTACTTGCCGTGCGAAGTATCCGTCAGGCTTCGGTATTGAAAAAACTGCATGACCACCGCAAGAAAAATGATCTTAGCTTTATTGTTATTGTAAATAACGGGTTGGAAGAAGAGCTTGAAGTGACTACTGCCCTTACTGAACAAGAAGCTTATGACATTTTGGACTTAGAAGAAATGGAACGATAAATAACTAAACACTACTATGAAAAAACTATTACTCGCCTTATTACTTGGAGCTTTTGTTAGTGTAAACCTAAATGCCCAATGTGTACCAGATACCACAATTCAGGGTGTTGTTGTGCCTCCTGCTGGAAGTAAAATAGATACAACTAACGGTTTTGTGGTATTGCCATATGCCTACGTAAGTCAAAATTACATGGAAGCTATCCACTTTAAAATTCCGAAGGACACAACATTTCCAGGGATTGGCTCTATTCCTATAAACTACGTTAAGC
>CAXBJE010000499.1:0-2599 GCA_963975525.1 uncultured Owenweeksia sp.
CACAGGGTAGTTTCGAGCGCACGGTTTCCGCTAAAATTTATGATGTTTCAGGAAGGTTAGTGGAAAACCAAGAGGCCAATCCTAAAAATGGAGAAATAATCAGACTTAATTGCGAGCATCTGAAACCAGGAATTTATTTAGTACAACTGAACCAACCTCAGCAACAACCACACGTCATTAAAATAATTAAGGACTAGTATCTGATCCTACAAATCAAAAGCCCCTTTACGTTAAATACGTAATGGGGCTTTGGTTTTATAAATAGAGTGGATGGTTTATTTCACCACTTCCACTCCTCTCCAAAAGGCAACATAACCTTCAATTTTATCTGCCAAAGCTTTGGTTTTTGGATAGTACCAGGCAGCATCCTGGTTCTTCTCGCCATTTACCTCAATGGTATAGTATGATGCCACACCTTTCCACGGGCAGGTAGTATGCAGGTCAGATTGTTTAAAAAATTCCTTGTTAATTGATTCGTGTGGGAAATAGTGATTGTTTTCAATCACCACCGTTTTATCGCTCTCGGCCAATACCTGACCATTCCAAATTGCCTTCATATTCAAGTTTAAATGTGAAGGTCAAATTTAAGGGCTTAGGCATTGAGTGTTTACTATCACGTCATAGCAAACACCAATAGCACTAACGGTTGGGGGTTAAGCCAGTTCCCAAAGGGTTAAAGAAAGCTCTTCGTAGGTAATGGGTTTGATTTTAAAATCACTCACCTCGCTATAATTTTTAGCTCGCTCTCTATCCCTTAAATCTATACTAGAAGTAACCAGATAGATATGTACGGGTTTGGCAAGCTGATCTCTAATAGCCATAAATTCTTCCATAAAACCCCAGCCGTCTAAAACAGGCATATTTAAGTCCAATAGAATAATATCAGGCAAATCGGATGCGCTGTTGATTTTGCTTTTGAGGTAGTTAATCCCCTCCTTGCCATCATTAAAAAATGAAACCCTGCTAAAGGTGTTTCTATGCTCTAAAGTTTTCTTGATTGTAAACTGATATACCTGATCGTCATCAATAACACATAAGTGCTTCTTTTCACTCATACCTGCTGCTCAATTAAAATTTAGGGTAACGGTAGTTCCCTTGCCTACTTCACTTTCCAAAAGTACTTCTCCTCCAATTGACTTCATGCGGTTTTTAACCTGAAAAAGCCCAACACCTCTGGCATCGGGATGTTTATGAAACGTTTGAAACAGCCCAAACAGTCTCTGTTCCTGCCCTTTAAGCTCAATTCCAAGGCCATTGTCAACAACGCTAATTATTCGGTTACCGTCTCGCTTAAAAGCCGTAATATTTACCACAGCAGCTTTTCCTTTGCTACAAAACTTAATGCTGTTGGAAACAAGTTGTGTTAAAACCATTTTCAATAATTCTTCTGGTATTTCCCAATCAGAGGTATCATAGGCCTTAAATTTTACCTCTACTTGTTTAGTGTCCAATTCAAGGTTGATACTTTCCAGAACCCCTTCAACACAACTGCCAATAGAAGTTTCAACCTCACCGAGAGTTTGATTAAAATGGCTGTTAAGCTCAAAGCCCGTGTTATTGAGTGTACCCAGTATCGCGTCAACACTTGTTTTCAGTCCTTGAAGCAATTCCGGATCAATAGATGAGTCATCCGTATTTTCCAATAACCCAATCAGATTAGATATGTTTGTTGCCGGAGCTCTTAAATCATGAGAAATAACTTTGGCCACCTTTCTAAACTCCGCTTCTTGTTTTCCTAGTTGTAACCTACTCTCGCTCCATCCACTCTTATTTTGCTCAAGTTCTGTTACATCATTAAAATCAATTAAAAACTGACCTTGCGTTCCATCACTTTTCACCGCTATTAAGGCAACCGAAACTTGCAAATGCCTTAGTTCTCCATTTAGTTTGAGGTGTGCCATAAACTGAACATTTTGTCCAGCTACTACAGACTTAAGGCTCTTTTGTAAATCTTTAATCAATGATGGTTTAAAGATGTTCAACTCGTCCAACCGGGAGTCATAGAATTTTACTGGTAATGATGAATCAAACCATTGTTTAAAAGGATTATTAACCTCAACGACTTTTAATTCCTCATTAATGATAATTCTGGCAGACAAACCAATATTAAAGGCTGCTAAAAATCTCTCCTGTGCTTGTAGCGCAGGCATTTTTAGAACAGAATGCTCTCCAGACTTAGGGGAGCGATTTTCATCTTTATTGTTAGAAACGTTGAATGGAAAGTGCACAGGTGCACCATTTTGGTGAGAGAGTGGTAGAGTCATTTTTTTGAGTTAGAGAGGATTAAATGTAAAAGAAAAATTTATTGATTACTTAAGATTTTAGTGATTTTTTCAAATTCCCTCAGGCCATAAAACATTACGATCTAACAAAATCTATCTGAACTTCAACTGCTTGCATATAGAACACTATTTCTTTCATGTTTTATTTCGATAACTGCAACTCCTAAAAAAACACCGAGAAAAACTGTATTTGCTAGATTTCAGCCATCATTTTGCATAATCAGCTCGTTAAATTTTTCAATTGATCTTATAATGGGCCAGTTGATTACCGCCTTAAGCATCTTTTACTTTTGAACAACCTGCCAATATTGGCTACA
>CAXBJE010000500.1:0-2588 GCA_963975525.1 uncultured Owenweeksia sp.
GTGTATGCCACTTATTTTAATGAGGCCACTGCTCCCGCCCGCGAAACTGTGGAAATATGTAAACTCCCTAAAAATGTAAATGTTGAGATTTCCGGCATAGCTGTTAAGTAATGCTGGCTGAATTTCTGGGTGCCGAAAATTCTAATTCCGAGCAATCTGTGCTATCTGTGGCTCACATTCTTTAAATTCGCGGCATCTTACAATCGAATCAAAATAAACAATCAATATGAGTTTTGACGTAATAGTGTTGGGCAGTGGCCCCGGAGGATATGTTGCAGCCATTAGAGCCGCACAACTTGGACTTAAAACAGCTGTAGTTGAACGCGAAAGCCTTGGTGGCATTTGCCTTAACTGGGGATGTATCCCTACCAAAGCGTTGCTCAAAAGTGCTAACGTTTTTGAATACCTGAATCATGCTGCTGATTATGGCCTTTCTGCTGAAAAAGTGGACAAGGATTTTGGAGCCGTAGTAAAGCGCAGCCGTGGTGTGGCTGAAGGCATGAGCAAGGGCGTTCAGTTTTTGATGAAGAAGAATAAGATTGAGGTGATAATGGGTGAAGGAACCCTTAAAGCCGGAAAAAAACTTGACGTAAAAGGTGCTGATGGTAAAACTACTGAGTACAGCGCTAAACATATTATTATCGCTACCGGTGCCCGTAGCATGGAATTACCTGCTCTAAAGCAAGATGGTAAAAAGATTATTGGTTACCGCCAGGCGATGAGTCTTGAAAAGCAACCTAAGAAAATGGTGGTTGTAGGTTCAGGAGCCATTGGTGTTGAGTTTGCGTATTTCTACCAAACCATGGGTACGGAGGTTACCATAGTGGAATTGTTGCCAAACATTGTACCTGTAGAGGATGAAGAAGTTTCAAAACAGTTGGAGCGCAGCTTTAAGAAAACAGGAATCAAAATAATGACCGAAAGCGAAGTAACTAATGTAGATACTTCTGGCAGCGGTTGTGTGGTAACTGTAAAAACCAAAAAAGGTGAAGAAAAACTGGAATGTGACGTGGTGCTTTCTGCAGTTGGTGTAAAGGCAAACATTGAGAACATCGGTTTGGAAGCTGTTGGTATAAAAACCGAAAGAGGTAAAATTACCGTTGACGAGTTTTACAACACCAATGTAGATGGTTATTTAGCTATTGGAGATTGTGTACCTGGTCAGGCTTTGGCACACGTTGCTTCCGCAGAAGGAATTATTGCCGTAGAGAAAATTGCCGGTCACCACCCGCAAGCGTTGGATTATAACAATATTCCGGGATGTACCTATTGCTCACCAGAAATTGCCTCTGTGGGTTACACCGAGAAGGCGGCTAAGGAAGCAGGTTTTGAAATTAAAGTTGGTAAGTTTCCATTCTCTGCCAGCGGTAAAGCAAGCGCAGCAGGAGTGAAGGACGGTTTTGTAAAAGTTATTTACGATGCCAAGTATGGCGAGTTTTTAGGTTGCCATATGATTGGTGCTAACGTAACCGAAATGATTGCTGAGGTTGTGGTTGCCCGTAAACTGGAAACTACCGGTATGGAAATCGTAAAATCTGTACACCCACACCCAACAATGAGTGAGGCCATCATGGAAGCTAGTGCAGCAGCCTATGATGAGGTGATACATCTATAACAGTTTACTGTTTATAATATCAACCCCGACCATGCTTAGGCGCGGTCGGGGTTTTGTATGTTTGATAAACACATAAGTCTTTACTCTTTTAACAATAACTAAAGTTCCAATTCTTCGTTAAGATTTAGGAAAACACTCTTGAAACAATTGATTACACGATATTTTACAATCTGCCTCATATTCTTCTGTAGCCTTTCTGTGCTCTCGGCTCAGAACAAGGACAGTACCCTTGTGTTAGAGGTGAACTTCGATTTGGATAGCAGCACCCTCTCGCGTAAGCAAAAAGATAAGGTTGATAGCCTGCTGGCCATTATTCCAATACCAGTTTATAAACAAATTGAAGTTTACGGTCATACCGATAGCCTTGCGGGGATTGAATATAACAGAGAACTATCAAAGCGGAGAGTTTCCAGCATATTGCAGTATTTGGTTTTACAGGGCTTAGATCCTTTAAAGGTAAAGGCAGATTACTATGGGGAGGAAAGGCCTAAATATGATAACTCACCCGAATCGCGAGCCAAAAACAGGCGTTGTGAGGTACATTTTCATGTAGACCCGGGTGCATTGCCCATGCCCAACCTAAAGCTTACCGACCTTGAGTATAAAACCGGTAACAGGGTGCGTATACCTAACTTAAACTTTGTGGGAAACCAACCCATACCCATTGGCGATAGCTTTGAAACCCTAAAGGAGCTGTTACGGGTTATGCAGAAGTATCCTGACCTTAAAATTCAGTTGCAGGGCCATGTGTGCTGTAATGATAACATGGAACTTTCTACCGACCGGGCCAAAATGGTACATGACTTTTTAGTAGGGAATGGAATTGATGCCTCAAGGATGACCTACAAGGGCTTTAGCAACAAAAAGCCAATGTTTAAGGAAACTTCAGACGAAAATAAGGCCATGAACCGGAGGGTGGAGATATTCGTATTGCGAAATACGGATCGGGTGGTACCACTTCCTGCAGATGAGC
>CAXBJE010000501.1:0-2578 GCA_963975525.1 uncultured Owenweeksia sp.
GGTTCCGGTCTTAATACCTAATACCCATTACTTAATACCACTTTGCGCTCTACGATTCCTGAAGCTTATGCGAGAACCTTAGTATGATAAACTCTGCTGGGCGTGCAGCGGCCATTCCGATTTCTACAATCAGCCGGCCTTCCAAAATGTCAACTGCCGTCATGGTGATGCCGAGGCCCACGTTTACAAAATAGGCGTCTTCGGGCGTGGCTCCGGCCAATGCTCCATCACGCCATAATCGGTTCAGGAAGTTTTCCGCTTGTGCTTTTACCCTAATCCACGTGTTGGCAGTATTGGGTTCAAAAACCACCCAACTTGTAGCCTTTTGCAGGGATTCTTCCACCATATTGTAGAGTCTGCGCACAGGTACATATCGCCACTCGTTGTCATTCCCCGCAAGGGTACGTGCGCCCCAAACCAATATACCGCGACCCGTAAAGGCCCGGATGGCGTTTATGGATTTACCACCAACAGTATCCACATTCAGGCTGCGCTGGCTCTCTTCCGTTATTTTTATGGTTGGGCGAGAAACGTTGAGCACACTCACATTGGCAGGTGCTTTCCAAACTCCACGGTCGGCATCTACACGGGCATAAATTCCGGCTATAGCGGATGAGGGCGCAAGGGTAACCTTGGGCTTACTTACCGCCTGACGGATTAGATTGTAAAGTGCATTTTGATCATCTTTAATGGTGCTATCGCTAATATCAGTTGCAGTAGTCAGATCCACTGCTGGCGGATTTGTACTTGTGGTAGTATGCGCATTAACACTTACTGAAGCATCCGTAAAGTGAAAGCTTAGAGAAGTTTCAAGATACGGGTGGTAGGCGGCTCCATACTTTACCAAATCCAAATCGCTGGCAATGTTGTTTCTAAGGTCTGACACACTTTGGTCAGGCTTAAGGTCAATAAGTACAACTCTATCACCCAGCTCACTGGCCTGACTTAGGGCATCATTGTAAATGCCGTAGTATTGAGATGTATCAGAAACACCTGCAATATCAGGGAACACAATAATGGTTGGTTCATCTTCTTTTTTAAGTTCTGCTAGAGCACCGGTACCGTTCATGTCTGTATTGCTTATGGCATCATCATAGCCTGTTCCTACAGAAATAATCCAACAAGGGCCACCGCCATTTGCAAAATACATTTGCATGGAGTAGTACATTCTATAAGTAGGGGTAGGCGCTGATACCGGACTTACCGTGAAGGTAGAGGGGGTAGTGGCATCATCTTCCAATATATCAACCGCAAAGGTTTCTACCTGCGGGCCGCCAAATTTTTGGCGGTATTCCACCAGCGAAGTTATTCGGGTGGGGACATTTAGAAGATCATCGGCAAGGCGTTCCTGAGCAATTTCGGTATAACCAATAAAAGCGGGAATGGCTGTTTCTACCTGCGCAACTGAGGCGGGGAGGGTCGATATTTCTTCAACATATACTCCGGGGGTTTTGTATTCTGGCATTGGTATCTGTTTTTAAGTTTTACAATCTCTTAGATGTTTATATATACTTCCTGTAAAGGAGAGATGGAGGATGGGATGGGTAGGGGGCGAATAATGGTATCAGTTCCATTTTTACTAATGGTTAATTGCAATTCCTTTTTCGACTTTTCAAAAAATGGAATAGCCTGTTGGTTGTTAATGGCGGTGCCTGTTACAAAACTTATGGTTTGGCCAGCTTCGTAGGTTTGATTGCCGCTGGTTTCCACAAAATCAATTTTGGTATAAGGATGATCCTTTGGCGGACCGTAAGTTTCCTTATCCTCAATAGTAAAGGTGGCGTTTTGGTAACCCTGACCCAATCGTAAATTGTAGTGCCAGGGCTTTGCTGCTGCTGAAAATTGAAGCTGATAAGCGGTCTCTAAACTATAGTCAAACTGAACGGCACCTTTTTGGAAAATTTCGATTATGCACCAGGGCTTGTTTGCCGCAAATTCGTTGGATATATATATTTGCTGATCCACCTCTAAACCTTGGGTAGTAGTAACTGTAAAGCGGTGTAGCCCTTGTATGCCAGCCAGATTCAGGTTTTCACTAAACCTCTTATCACTATTATGAAGTGCTTCACTGAGGATGATATTTCCATCTCTATCAGCAATCTCTAAAGTGGCATTTACACGTGTTGTGGTAAAGGCAAAGGCAAAAACCTGTGGCTTAACAAATGCGGGAGTAAGCTGCAAGCTGTTCCCGTTTAAGTTGTCATACACGTAAACCTGATCTGTAAGTTTAGGCGAGAGTATGCTAAAGTTGGAGAAGTAGGGATTTATCAGATTTCCGGTAAAAACCAATCTGGCATCATCTATAATTGGCAGCAATGCCGTACGCTGATCATCCGTTGCCTCAAACACTATGAGAGGCGAATTTTCCTTTTGCTTTATTAAGTGCTTATAACCAATAATTTTTTGAGCTGTAGATCTTGTGGGTTGGATTAGTATGTCCTGAGAAAGCCCATTGGCATAGAAACCATGAAGCACTTCAAAACGAAATAATATGTTGTACCACCGGCTTTTCATAGCTGATTTCTTGAAATTTCGGTGATAGGGATTTGGCTGTCAAGAGGCAGATCATCTTCCAGAA
>CAXBJE010000502.1:0-2567 GCA_963975525.1 uncultured Owenweeksia sp.
CACGATTCATATAATACACTCCGAGCTTATAATAAATATCATCACGGCTGGGCTGCTGATCCAAAATTCGCTGGTAATAGTATTTGGCCAAAGTATCTCCCCGCGCTGCCAGCAAAACCCCTAACATATCAAGGGCGTCATAATAGTCTTGTTTAATATCTACCGCATTTTGGAAATACTGCAGTGCCAGGGTTGTGTCTTTGTACTTATCCCTCACAATAATACCTTTCATAAAGTAGGCTTGTGGGTCGTCAGAGTCAATGTCAATCAGGCGATTTACCAATTCCAAGGCGCGGTCATAATTCTGAATAATAATATAAAGCTCGGTAAGGCGCATCAGGCAGGTGGCGTTTTCAGGCTCCAGTTTTATGCACTTTTCCCATTCAGTTTTGGCCACCTGATTTCGGTTCATCATGTATGCCAATTCTCCACGTGCTTCTCGCAACACAGCCACATTGGTATCAATGGTGTTGGCCAGATTTATGTCGTTTTTTGCGGCATCAACGTTTTGAGCGGCTAGGTATAAGTTGGCACGGATGCCAAGCAATTTCGCATTGTACTTGTCATTAGCCAATAGCTTGTTTATGGAGTCCATGGTGCTGCTTGGCTGCCCAACCCTTTGAGTATTGGTTTGGTCACTGGCTTTTTTGTTGGAGTCCTCACTTTGATTACACCCTGCCAGGGCTGTGGAAAAAACTAATAATGCTAATATGTACCTCATGCTATATAAAACTAAAAAAGTCCGTAACGGTTGCATGGCTACGGACTTTAATTTTTCATCGAAACTATTATTTACTAAGGGCTTCTACAATTTTAGCCTCTATTTCTTCCGCCAACTCAGGGTTATCCAGCAATAGCTGACGAACAGCATCGCGACCCTGGCCCAGTTTTGTATCGCCATAGCTAAACCATGATCCTGATTTTTTCACGATTTCATGATCCACACCAATGTCAATAATTTCGCCCACTTTGCTTATTCCCTGGCCGTACATAATGTCAAACTCAGCCTGGCGGAATGGTGGGGCTACTTTGTTCTTAATTACCTTAACCTTAGTACGGTTTCCAACCACACCTTCACCATCTTTAATTTGTGATGATCTGCGGATATCTAACCTTACTGAAGCATAAAATTTAAGAGCGTTACCACCGGTGGTGGTTTCAGGGTTACCGAACATTACGCCAATTTTCTCCCTCAACTGGTTAATGAAAATACAGCAACAGTGTGTTTTGCTAATAGTACCTGTAAGCTTACGTAGTGCCTGGCTCATCAATCGGGCTTGCAGACCCATTTTACTGTCACCCATTTCACCTTCAATCTCCGCTTTTGGAGTAAGGGCTGCTACAGAGTCAATTACGCAAAGATCAATGGCACCTGAACGAATAAGGTTATCGGCAATTTCCAGAGCCTGCTCGCCATTGTCTGGCTGAGAGATAATGAGCTCTTCCGTATCAATTCCAAGGGCTTCGGCATAGGTACGGTCAAAGGCGTGTTCAGCATCAATAAACGCGGCAATACCGCCTTGCTTTTGTACTTCTGCAATAGCGTGTAGGGTAAGGGTGGTTTTACCTGAAGATTCAGGGCCGTATATTTCTACAACTCTACCTTTAGGATAACCGCCAATACCAAGGGCAATATCAAGGCCCAACGAGCCCGAAGGAATTACCTCCACATTAACCACAGGACTATCGCCCATGCGCATTACAGCACCCTTACCATAGGTTTTGTCCATCTTGTCCATGGTAAGTTTCAGCGCCTTGAGTTTAGCGCTTTTATCATCGCTCATATTCTGGATTTTTTATTTCTGATAAAGAGAAGCACAAATATAGCCAATAGGGACACCTACATTTAATGTGTTGAAAACTTAGATTAAGATTTCAGTTAAAAGTGCTACATTTCGTTAGCCAATTTATCGAACATGCTCATAAAAACTTTTGGAAGCGCTGTATTTGGGGTTGATGCCACTACTATTACCATTGAGGTAAATATGGATGTTGGCTTCAACTTTTTTTTGGTTGGATTGCCTGATAGCGCTGTAAAGGAAAGCCAACACCGAATTGTTGCTGCCCTCAAAAACAACAACCTTAACTGGCCTGGCCGCAAAATCACAATTAATATGGCTCCGGCCGATATCCGCAAAGAGGGTTCGGCTTATGACCTGCCCATTGCCATGGGGATTCTATCTGCTTCTGGTCAAAAGGAGATGCCTGAAATAGATCGCTATATTATTATGGGTGAGCTTTCGCTGGATGGTGGAGTGCAACCTATTAAAGGGGCTTTGCCCATCGCCATCCAGGCACGTAAGGAAGGTTTTAAAGGATTTATCCTGCCAAAGGTAAATGCCCGCGAAGCGGCCATTGTAAACGATTTGGAGGTTATAGGTGTGGAAAATCTGGGTGATGTGGTGGGGTTCCTTACGGGGGAAAAAGCAATTGAGCCTACCATAGTAAATACCCGCGAAGAGTTTCAACAACATTTGGAAAACCCGGCTTTTGATTTTAGCGAAGTAAAAGGTCAGGAAAACATTAAAAGGGCTTTGGAGATTGCCGCTGCCGGAGGGCACAATGTA
>CAXBJE010000503.1:0-2565 GCA_963975525.1 uncultured Owenweeksia sp.
TCGCTTTTTACAGGGGCAGGATTTTGGCACCCTTGCCAATCAGTTCACAATGGATGGAAGTACAAACGGTGGGGAGCTTGGCTGGATGAATGAGCCAGATCTGCAACCGGAAATGATTGAGGCCATGAAGGCCCATGAAAAAGGGCAAATATTTCCATTAGACATACCTGATAAAAACCTGCACTACCTTTTACTAAAAGTGCAGGATGAGCGCACCATTCTTAGGATGTTTATGGTAAAGGTGAGCGAAAAAGCCCATTAAGTCCTCTATATTACTACAGCGTTTTAAAGAATACCCGTGGACTTCAATAGGGTGTGGTTTCCGTTTGAGGGAATTACCTTTAGGTAAGCTTAACTCGAAGGTTTTAAGCTTACTTACATAGATGTTGTAAGGAGTCAATTGCTTGAATTGAAGGGGGGGTATAAAAATGAGGGAGGTCATTCCTTTATTCAGAGCTTGAGTGAATACACCCTCTATTTCAGTAAATAGTATTAGTCTTGATATTTTGACGGAGCGATTACCCAAAAGGATCAGAGTTGACTTATTGAAGCTTGATTGTGAGGGTGCCGAAAAGGACATCATATTAAGTATAACTCCCGATCATGCTAAGAGGATTGAAAATATATACTATGAGGCTACTCATTACTTGTACCATCCATCGCTGCTAAATTCACATTTGGAGAATCTTGGGTATAATATTACCGAACGCCATGGCATTTTTAAGGCTAAAAAGGCGGTTGCAGTTTGAAGTACACTATCATATTAAAAGTCTAAGTTCCTTACTACATTTGCCGCCTCAAAATTTTACCCATGAAGTGCGGAATTGTAGGATTACCTAATGTTGGAAAATCAACCCTTTTTAATTGTCTCTCTAATGCCAAGGCTCAGAGTGCGAACTTTCCATTTTGTACCATAGAGCCCAATGTGGGTATGGTAACTGTGCCGGATGCAAGACTGGAAAAGTTAGAGTCTTTGGTGAACCCAGAGCGCGTATTACCTGCCACTGTGGAGATTGTGGATATTGCCGGTTTGGTAAAAGGAGCGAGCAAAGGCGAAGGTTTGGGTAATAAATTTCTCGGAAACATTCGCGAGTGTAATGCTATTATTCATGTGTTGCGCTGTTTTGAAGATGACAACATTACCCATGTTGATGGTTCAATAAACCCAATCCGCGATAAGGAAACCATTGACTTTGAGCTACAACTTAAAGACCTTGAAAACCTGGAGAAGCGCGTGGATAAAAGCCGAAAGGCAGCCCGCACAGGTAATAAAGCTGAGCAAACCGTTGTAGAAATGATGGATCGCCTCAAGGCACATTTGGAACAAGGTAAAAGTGTACGCAGCTTTGAGCGTAATAAAGATGAACAGCTGATTATTAATGACTGTCAGTTTCTTACCGATAAGCCAATCCTTTATATCTGTAATGTAGATGAAGCTTCCGCTAAGGATGGTAACCATTTTGTGGATGAGGTGAAGAAAATGGCAGCAGAAGAAAATGCTGAGGTTATTTATCTGGCGGCAGCCACTGAAGCCGATATTACAGAGTTAGAAAGCTATGAAGAACGCCAGATGTTTTTAGAGGACCTTGGGTTAGATGAACCAGGGGTAAACAAGGTTATCCGTGCGGCTTATGATTTGTTGAACCTACAAACCTATTTTACGGCTGGGGTAAAGGAGGTACGCGCCTGGACAATCAAAAAAGGATTTACAGCTCCACAGGCCGCAGGTGTTATTCACACTGATTTTGAAAAGGGATTTATCCGTGCTGAGGTGATTGGCTATGATGATTACGTAAAATACGGATCAGAAAATGCCGTGAAGGAAGCAGGTAAACTTGGCGTGGAAGGTAAAGAGTACATCGTGAAAGATGGCGATGTGATGCACTTCCGTTTTAACGTTTAAGGGCTTGATGTTTAATGTTTCCCACCGGGACATTGAACTTTAAATATTTAACATTTCAACTTCTCGGATGCCTCGTGCATAACCTGTTTATAACTGCCAACCCTTAACCCCTAAGGGCTTTGGCTTATTTTCTATTTTTAGCCGTTACATTTTGTAAGATTGATTTATGGCTCAAGCAGATTATACGGAAGACAATATCAGATCACTCGACTGGAAGGAACACATCAGGCTGAGGCCTGGTATGTACATCGGTAAGTTGGGTGATGGTTCTTCTGCCGATGATGGTATTTACATTTTGTTGAAAGAGGTACTGGATAACTCAGTAGATGAGTTTGTGATGGGTGCCGGTAAAACCATTGAAATTTCTATAAAGGATGGCCAGGTAATGGTTAGAGATTATGGAAGAGGAATACCCCTGGGGAAGGTTATTGATGTAGTTTCTAAAATCAATACTGGGGCTAAGTATGATAGCAAGGCCTTTAAAAAATCTGTTGGACTTAACGGGGTTGGAGCCAAGGCTGTAAATGCGTTGTCAGAGCAGTTTAGTGTACAAGCCTTTAGAGATGGACAAACAAAACTGGCCACTTTTGAAAAAGGGGAGCTGGTTGAGGATGATGAAATTAAAGAATCGAGCCAGCGGAAGGGTACCAAAATTACCTTCC
>CAXBJE010000504.1:0-2557 GCA_963975525.1 uncultured Owenweeksia sp.
TTTTTAATTTAAATCGAAAATCATGAAAGTCACACAAATTTGGAAATTACTCGGAATGCTATGTATTGTCTCATTTTTAGCTGCTACAGCTTGTGATAAGGATGATGACAACAATGTTACAGAAGGCAAAGCCACAATGAGAATGCATTTAACTGATGCTCCGGCAGCTTATGATGCGGTATATGTTGATGTGCAGGAAATAGAGGTACACTCCGACAATGGAGGTTGGGTAACCCTTACTAATATAAAACCTGGTATTTACAACCTCCTGGACTTTAGAAATGGCCTTGACACTCTAATTGCCGTTGGTGAGGTGCCATCAGGTAAGATTAGCCAGATAAGGTTGATTTTGGGGCCTAATAACTCAGTTGTAGAGAATGGAATAACACATTCACTAAAAACTCCATCGGCTCAGCAATCAGGGTTGAAACTCAATGTTAACTACACGCTTCAGCCAGGCTTGGTTTATGAATTTTGGTTGGACTTTGATGCATCTCGCTCGATTGTAGCAAAAGGAAATGGAGACTTTAATTTGAAACCAGTTATTAAGGTGTTTACTAAAAACACCACAGGATCTATAGAAGGTTTTGTAGATCCATCTGCATCAAGTCCGGTTGTAATAGCCTACAATACTGCTGGTGATACAGCCACGGCCTTTGCGAATAGCAATGGTTACTTTTTGCTTGGAGGGCTTTCTCCATCAAGTTATACTGTGGATTTTGATCCTATTGCTCCTTATAATTTCAAACAGGTAACAGGTGTTGCAGTTACAGTAGGAAATGTAACTGACATGGGTACAATAATTATTACTCAATAATTACAGCAACAGTTAGCAATTAAAAAGCCGCTTCATTACTGAAGCGGCTTTTTAGTTTTAAACCGGTAAGGGGTTAAACGATTTAAAGTAATTTTTTTATCAAGCCTGTTACAACTCCCCAAATTCTAAAATCCATAAACGGAGTGATTTTTATTGGATTATAGTTCTTGTTCTCAGGTTGTAGATAAAGGTCGTCATCTCTTTTATAGAGACGCTTTACGGTAAACTCACCATTTATTACGGCCAATATAATATTGTTGTTTTCGGCAGGAAGAGACTTATCTACAATTAGTAAATCCCCATCATCAATCCCGGCATCTATCATAGATTGACCGTTTACCCGAACACAAAACGTGGAGTTCCGGTTTTTAATCAGCTCTCGACTAACATTAATGGTCGTCTCAAAATATTCTGAAACATAGGTGGGATGCCCTGCCGAAACGCCAACCTCAAAATAGGGCAGGCTTATGGCCTCTTTATCTGTTATCGGTAAAATCTCAGTTACTTTCAAAATGTTCACTTTTTTAACTCACCTAAGATAAGAATGAGATAAAGTAGATGAACAGATAGTTATTAGAATTTATTAACTATTGGTAACACGTTGGCTACAAATGCTAAAGGAATTAGGCTATCCAATAATCTTTTTGATAACCCTCAGTTTGTGAGTGTGGCTGCCCGTTTCTCTGTTAAAGATGCCGGTTTGGTCCAGCCTGTCCAGCCTTACTTTTCCACTGGCGTGGAGAATGTAATTGTCATGAAGGATAATACCCACATGTACTATACGCCCCTCTTCATTATCAAAAAATGCCAGATCACCCGGTTCACTTTCTTCAATAAAACTTAAGGTAATGCCATGGGTGGCTTGCTGTCCACTATCTCGCGGAAGCGAAAAACCTGCGAGGCGATAAACCATTTGTGTAAACCCTGAGCAATCAATACCGGCCGGTGTTCGGCCTCCCCATAAGTAGGGAGCGTTAAGGTATTGATAGGCATGCTCCACCAACTTATCTCTGTCCTTTTGCCCCTGTTGAGCAGCACCGGAGAATGAAAAATCACGTTCCCCGATTTTTAACTTTCCCCCGGGGGAATAAAAAGGCAGAACCGATCCCACAAATATGGGATAGAATTCTGCCGTTTTTTGATCTGAAATAATGTCAATCAGTTCTTGCGATACAGTGGGCGTAGCCGAGGTACCAGACTTATAAAAGGTCTCGGTACATGGTTCCATCTGCTTATTGTCTATCCAGCCCTCGTACTGGTCATGTGCTAACCGTACCAACGACCATTTTTTACGATGCTCCACCACTTCAAAGGTTTCCCCAAAAAGCACCTGGTTTATCATTTCTGCGGCATCCTCAGGGTCTTTCCGCATTGGGATAGCGCTAAGCGCACATACTCCGTACTGCATGCTTTAGTTAAAAAACTAAACTGATTCTATAACAATTGCTGAAGCACCACCGCCACCGTTACAAATACCGGCTGCTCCATATTTTCCGTTGTTTTGTTTCAACACGTTCATAAGTGTTACAACTATACGAGCGCCTGAGCAACCTAGTGGGTGGCCGATAGAAACAGCACCACCGTTTACGTTGGTTTTGTTTTTATCAATATCAAGCAATTTAATATTTGCTAAACCTACTACTGAAAATGCTTCATTAAGCTCGTAGTAGCTAATATCTTCTTTAGTGAGACCTGCTTTTTTTATGGCAATTGGAACTGCCTTGGCAGGAGCCGTAGTAA
>CAXBJE010000505.1:0-2547 GCA_963975525.1 uncultured Owenweeksia sp.
AAAGTTTTGAACGGTTAAGTCTTGAATGGTTACGTTGGTTATACCATTATTTAAATATATCCCTGATCCATTTCCTAAAGCTGTTCCATCTAATATGGTTCCTGCTTCGCTTTCTCCGGCTAGGGTTAGTGACTTACTCACAACCAACCGCTGGTTATAGGATCCATTTTGGATATTAATAACATCACCCGCCATTGCATAATCAATGGCTGTTTGAATGTTATTATTAATTGCAGATAAAACATATTGGTTATTGGCTACATAATAAACCAAACCAAGACGACCACTTCTGTTTCTATGGAACATCTGACTTTCAACTTGCCATAATGTGGCTAGTGGCAACGCGCTAAAAGCCGTGCCATCATATGTACCAGCCGTTATATCCAGTCTAAAATTGACGTTAACATTTGAAAGATTAATCAATGCGCTTACAGCAGAGCCATATTCATTTGCTCCCAAAGTGTAAGAACCAGTTGTTGCAACGGTTCCGCCATAGGCCATGTAGGTACCACAACTATCAAAATTGTTTCCTGAAATAGAAACACCAACATTCATATCATCTATATTGAGTGCGGTACGACAAATCTCAAATGTGTTTCCTGTTATACTCACGTTGCTTCCTGCAGCGTTAAGGTATATTCCTGAATTCCAAGTTTTATGACCGCCAAATACGCCTCCGCTAATGTAGCTATTGTTTTTGCACCTGCACCTGCTGATATTTCAACACCTCTTATAGGGTCACCGGTAGTAGATCCAAAGCGCTCAATAATATTGTTTTGAATAGTAGCTACCGCCCCACCACCTAAAGATATAGGTGTTATTGCGTTAGTTTGATAAATTTTAAACCCATCAATTACTACAGTGTTGGCACCGAGAATATTAATCTTACCATCAGAAATTACGGCTTCGGCTACACGAACGCCATTTCCTGCAGTTCCTACGTTTGGGCCTTGAATGGTAAGGTCCTTATTTACAGTAATTATTTCTGGATAAGTGCCTGCACTAGCTACTAAGGTGTGACCATTTAAAGTAAGGGGGTCATCAATTGCGGCTTGAATTGAGCAATAGGCCAAAAGAGTAGTTGTGTTAACTACCGCGCCTGTGGTGCTTGTAGGCATACCTACTGGGGGTGCAGCATCCAACCAAGGGCAAAAATCTACATTGGTTGATACAGAAGTTCCGGTTCCAGGCCCAGATCCTGAAGGGCCATCAGCGTTACCCCACCAATTGAGTTGCGCATTAGCAACTCCAGCAGAAGAGTTAGACATTCCGGCTGTATTTGCTGAAAGGTCATTTTGATTTATGCTAATAAGTGGAGTATTTACAGCATTTACGCCCGAAGAAATTTTTACTCCTTTTACATTACCAGTAATGGTATTACCTGTAACAAAGATATCTTTAATGTTAAAACGTAAATACAAAGCAGCATCTCCAGCCGATTCCCACCCTGTAATGGTATTGTCTGTTACATTTACCCTACTGGTGTTAATATATACACCTACTTCTGATCCTGCATGACCTGTTACTGTGTTATTCGAAACAATTGCATTATTGGAAAAGGAACTATTACTATTATTGTTAGTTCCACCTTTGTTACCAATCATGATTCCGTTATCACCCGTGTTTCCAGTCAACAAGTTGTTGTCAACTAACATATTCGGACCATTATCATATAAATAAATGAAACCGTTGCCGGATGCTGATCCGGTAATTTCATTATTAGATACAAAGCTGTTTGTACAGCCGCTGGAAAGATTGATACCATCACCAGTTGTTGCACTAACAAGGCAATACTCAACACCGCCACCATCTAGGTTACGCAATTGAATTCCCTCATCGCCTGAAGTATTAACCAAGCAATATTTCACAATCACACCAGTTTTGGAAGGAGCCGGCTCATCATCAGGAGATACGATTAAATCGCCAGAGCCATTTCTAATTTCTAAGCCGTTTAGCACCACGCCCGAAGATGTGATATCGAAAACAGCAGTGGAACCTCCACCGCCATCAACAATAGCTTCAGAGGCAGAACCAGCGGTTCTTAACGCTGCTGCCGTTCTTGGGTCGATATCTTTTTGAGGACCGTAAATAGACACTGCCTTATTAACAGTAACTGTTTCTGAATAAGTTCCTACATCTACAAAAATTGTATCTCCACTTGATGCTTGGGATATTGCAAAACTTATTGTTGCAAATGGATCAGATGAGGATCCACTATTAGCATCACTTCCTGTTGCTGAGGTGTAAACATCTCCCGTGGTGCTGCCATCATTAACATAGTAGGTATTAGCGCTCGCCAAAGAAACACTCGATATAAAAACCAGAAGAAAAAGGAAAAGCCTTCCGGTTTGGCCATTGATAAAGATTTGTGATTGCATGGTAATTAGGTTTTAGGAATAGTAAAAAAGTGAGAATATGGAGGTCACCAATGCTACGAAGCAATGCTCCGCGCTGGCTATTGGAAATAAAAAAAGCGCTTCCTTTTTGTGGATGCGCTACGAAATATTATTTAGGAAGAGGCTTACGATTAATGTACGTGATGTACTG
>CAXBJE010000506.1:0-2542 GCA_963975525.1 uncultured Owenweeksia sp.
CGGCTTTTGTAAAAACCCTAACTACGATTTAAGCAAATGGAATTTATAACCCACAATCTCGACACTTTTTACTTTATAGCCCTGTGTTTGTTTTTAGGGATAGAGGTAATTGCCAATGTACCTGCTATTTTACACACACCGCTTATGAGCGGTGCTAATGCCATTAGCGGAGTTATCCTTATTGGAGCCATTATTATAATGCTAAAAGTAGATCCCACAGACTACCTCAGTCTTACTTTAGGAGGATTGGCCGTTCTGCTAGGCACGTTAAATATTGCCGGTGGCTTTTTTGTAACCGGGCGTATGCTCGCCATGTTTTCAACCAAAAAACAAACTAAGTAATGGCCGCAATTATAGATGCAGGCTACTTTGTAGCCACATTGAGCTTTGTGGGTGGTCTTAAGTTTTTGAGTACCCCAAAACGAGCACAAACCGGTAACATCCTGGCAGCGGTGGGTATGGGTTTGGCGGTAGCGCTTACACTATATGCCACTACCCAGCAAACGCTGCCACCGGTAAACCTCCTTGTAATTCTTATGGCTATGATTTTGGGCTCCCTTATCGGCTGGTTCATGTCATCACATGTGCAAATGACGGGTATGCCCCAACTGGTGTCACTTTTCAACGCTATGGGCGGGGGTTGCGCTATGTTACTTGGTATTATTGAGGCGCGACAGGTTGGGGTTACAGCTATAGCACTTAATGTTCAACTATTGTTGGCTGGTGGCTTGGTAATAGGGGCTTCATCCCTTACAGGAAGTATAGTGGCCTACTATAAGTTGGCCGGTAAACTTAAAGATAACCGCAGCCGGATTTTGGTTTACTCGGCCCGTTTGGCACTTACACTTACAATTGGGTTGTTGCTTGCCTACAGCTTTGGCTTGCTACCTATAAGTTTTATGGGGGTAATTTACCTGTTGGCATTTTTAGCGCTGGCGTATGGGGTGCTGTTTGTTTTACCTATTGGAGGAGCTGATATGCCGGTGGTTATATCACTACTCAACTCCTTAACTGGTGTGGCTACTGCTTTGGCAGGATTGGTATATGCCAATAAAATAATGATTGCCGGAGGAATATTTGTTGGAGCTGCCGGCCTCTTGCTTACGCTGATGATGTGTAAGGCCATGAACCGCAGTTTACTAAAGGTTTTGGCTGGCACCTTTGCTAAGGGTGGCGGATCGGCTTCAGCGGAAGAAATCCATATTAAAGAAACATCATCATCAGAAACAGCCATGCAACTGGCCTTTGCCCAAAAAGTAGCCATAATACCAGGGTATGGGTTGGCCGTGGCACAGGCCCAACATGCCTGCGGGCAACTTCAAAAGCTTTTAGAAGAACGCGGGACCGTGGTTGACTATATAATTCATCCTGTAGCAGGGCGTATGCCGGGCCATATGAATGTGCTTCTGGCGGAAGCCAGCATAAACTACGACCGATTATTGGAAATGGATGAAGCCAACGACCATATGGATCAATACGATATGGTGCTTATAGTGGGCGCCAATGATGTGGTAAACCCAGCAGCTGAAAACGATGAAAACAGCCCTGTGTATGGAATGCCAATCATCAGGGCTTACCAAAGCAAGCAAGTGGTAGTAATAAAGAGAGGAATGAGTAAAGGCTATGCTGGTGTGGAAAACAGCCTGTTTGGAGCAGACAACTGCAACCTCCTTTTTGGTGATGCCAAAACAGCGCTTCAGGATTTAATGGGGCAATTGAAGTTGATATGAAGGGGGATTATTAGTCGGGAATCGGGAGTTTGGAGGTAATAGTCGGGAGACAGGAACCGTCATCCTGAGTGATTCTGACGGCAGGAAGAATCGTATCGAAGGATGTGAAGGGGTGGGATCAAAAAAAAAATTAAAATGAAATACGAGAAACTGATAATCGCCAAGAGCGAAAACAACCTTTTAAGGGATTTACTGAACAAGGTATTTTCTAAAGATGCCGTACACCAGGATTGCTACAACCGCCTTCGCGGAGAATTAATAAATGCAACAGTAGTAGAGGAGGCTGATATGCCAAAGGATGTAGTTCGACTAAATAGTTTAATAGATGTTGAAACCCCGTTTGGCTACATCGAGGGTTATCAGCTGGTATTGCCAAAAGATAGTAATCCCACGGCCAAAAAACTATCAATACTTACCCCAATGGGGTCGGCACTAATAGGCTATGCCCAAGGAGATAAAGTTGTTTGGAGTTTCCCGAAAGGTGAAGAAACCATTACCATTAAAAAGGTGTATAGCGAAAAGGAAAAGGTTAGTTGACACAGGAGTGGCCAAAGGCACCGGCCAACAGGGTGCCATAAGTTGAATGAATGGCCGCCCTTTTTATGTGAATTTGGGGTGGCCATTTTTTAAATGTATTGTACCATGACATCGAATATGCCAACAGAATCTTATCATGAAGGGTCTTTACAAACAAGGAAAAAAGCAGGTGGAGGAAGCAACGGACTTTCTCCTATACTCAAGGAAAAGGAGGTGCGTGTAAAGTATTTTACCGACCCCTTATGTTCCGTGTGTTGGGGGATGGAACCACATCT
>CAXBJE010000507.1:0-2538 GCA_963975525.1 uncultured Owenweeksia sp.
TGCTGACGGGTAATCCTGTCTGGTATTTCTGCATAAAAGGAACTTTGCTCCTCCAAAAAACTATAATACATTCTTTCAAACTCAACACGGGTTTGAGGTAAAACCTCTTCTGTATAAAGGTGATTACAAATAACTTGTACATAGCGCGTGTGACAATAGGTAATTTGCAGAATGTAGTCTATGACCTGCCGTGGTATTGGCTTGTTACCGGCTTTAAAATGTTTTTCAATAAAATTACCATATAATATAGAATCAATTTTCCCCAGAGCAATCATGCGGGTTGATTGGTAAAAAGGGCGCTTATACTTATTAAAAATCTGGTTTAGCAAGTCCTTCTCGCTACCGCTATATATAAACCTGATATTAGAGCATTGTTGTCCCAGTGCCCTTAATTTCCCTTCCAGGGCCAGGCTATCAGTATAGTTGTTTATTTCCTGAAACTCGTCCAGCGCTAGTACTACTTCATTTGGCAGGTTTTGTAGAAAAAGAAAAATCTGCTCCAGATCGTTAAACTGGTGTTTCTTATCATTTACCACCATACTAAGTGAAGGTTGGCCGTCTATTCCAAAGCTGAGCGAGGCACCCAGACTTCGCACAAAATCATTAAACTTATCACCAAAGTTGCGCTTACCAAACGTACCACTACGAATAACCGCGTTGGCCACTTCCTTTACTAAATCACCAACAGAAGTGGTGCCCCACAAATCAACAAACACAGTGTGGTAGCCTTTGGGCATTTGATTAAATACGTGCTGAATAAGGGCAGACTTTCCCAATCTGCGATAAGCATAAAGGGTTACATCTTGCTGGTTGGTTATGGCGGTAATTAATTTTTTGGTTTCCTCATCGCGGTCACAAAAGTAATGAGGGCCATGGTAGCTGTTTATAGTAAATGGATTCATTTTATACACTTTGTAAAAACAAAGATGCGAATTATATTCTATACAAGCTGTATAAACATACTTGCGTAAAATATTATATACACTTTGTATAAAATCAAAAAAAAGGGACCCCACCACAGGTCCCCTTCAGCGATTAACCGGACTAACTAATAAATCACCATGTTAATTTCCTCCTCCGTGGCCACTAGCCCCGGCTATTATTGCATCAAACAATGCCTGATCCATAATTTGTGGCTGGTAGGTAAGCCCAAGTTCTATCCCAATAAACTTGTTATAGGCACGTAAGTGGTTTTCACTTCCCGCCAGTAACTGCTCATACATCGCTGTTATATCATCTGTTTCAGCAATGTTTTCAATGGCATCCATTAAATCCAGAATATCCATTTCTTCAATGTATGCCGCAATGTAAAGGGCATCCTTACCATCGGCCAATCCTTTAGGCAGCCACTCATTATAGGCTTTCTGATACTCCGCATTATCAAATACTCCCGCTGGGTTTTGCGGAATGTTTAAACCATACTTGGTGAGAATTTCGGCTACAAAACCCATGTGCTTTGCTTCTGCCTCACTATGGTGACTGAATGGTTTGTAACCATGTTCTGCGTAAAACTCGATGTAGATGTCATGCGCCAGCTTTTCCTCTTCATAAAGTTGGAGCAAATGTGCCTTTTGGCCAGCACTAAGCTCTACAATAGCCGGGTTTTCAGTTTGCTTGGTTTCTTTACTGCAAGATGTACCAGCAAGTATAAAACCAGCACTTATTATTAATGTTACTAATGTTTTCATGGTAGTTAAATTTTGATGTACTCAAAGTTCTACCTATAGTGGGAATTATGTTGTAACCTTTGTTACGGAGGGGGTACCCATATAGGGTTCGAAAATTCGAAAATTTGAGGATTTGATGATTTGATGATTTGATGATTTGAAAAGTTCGAAGTTAATGTTAGAGAGAGAAAATCAACCAAATGGTTTTCTATATATTTTTTCTTAAAGTTGACCGGCATCGGCTACACAGATGGGGCACCCACCGGCTGTAGCGGAGGGTCAGCACAAAACGCTGTTTGAAGATCACGCCCAAGCGGGATCAAGTTCGTTTTGTGCCCGAAGCTAAGCCTTAGTGGGTCATCGAGGAGCCAAGCCTTGATCTTTTGGTTTCGTTTTCCATCAAGGGAAAAGGAAAGAACAAAACCCTGCAGCTTGCGCAAAATGTTTCTTTACTTTTTTCTCGAGTCAAAAAAGTAAACAACCGCCTGACCGCCTGACCGTCTGCCCGTGCCGGAACGGACAAGGGTCGGACAGGAAAGTCCCAGGCTGTTCATTTTTTCCTTGAAGCCCACATTCCGTTTTGCTAAAATTTAAAAACTCACCCTTCGATACTTCAAAAAATCGCTTTCGCATTTTTTGAAACTCAGGATGACATTTTCTACTGCTTTCAGCAGAACTCAAACAGCCTAAATTTTTACGCTTCACTGCATTTGCCTTCTTACAGAAAAACTGAAAGGCCTACCCTAAAACACAAACCTCGCGGTTGGCCAATGAACTTTTTCAAGAACTAACGGGCATTCAAATGAAATTGCATTCCGAAGAATGAGGAATAAGCATGAAATGCAGAATGAACCGTGGTTTTGCTTTTCCA
>CAXBJE010000508.1:0-2523 GCA_963975525.1 uncultured Owenweeksia sp.
ACTTAGCTTTTCGCTAAAATCATAGGTAAGAGCACCATTCCCGATAAGACGGTCTTTATCAAAGCTATTGGTGTTTTCAAACATCGTAAGATAAGGGTTGTCCATCCATTGATAGTTGAAGTTGTATTGCTCCAAACCCTCCTGTCCTGCCTGCCAGTAATCCTTTAGATTTTCAGTGTTGTTTTGGCGGCCCATCCAGTTGAATATGTACATCACATTTTCAGAACCATAGCCCAAATTAGGGCGGTTGCCGCTCTGAGAATTAATATAGTTTGCAAATACATTGGCTGAAAAACGTTCGGTCAACTTCTGGCTTCCGCTTACCGTGATGCCGTTGCGTTGCAGGTCTGTATTGGGAAGCATACCCGTGTTGCTCAGGTTATTGTACGAAATACGAAAGGCCGATTTGTCATTGGCCGAGCTGATTGCCACGTTATTTTGATAAGTCACACCTGTTTGGAAAAAGTCCCTCACATTATCTGGCTGTGCAGTCCAGGGCGTTGGCGTAATGGGATTAAGAGTGCCGTTTACATTACGCGCAATAATATCACCACCACGCACAGCATTTCCATTGGCATCAAAGGAAACACCGTCATACTGTGTAATCAACTGACCATTCATTTGTGGGCCAAAACTCCGGATACCTCCATCATTTTTACCACCTCCTGGCCCAGCATCTAATCCATCATCGTAAGCAAACTCACCACCGGCACCTCCACCATATACGTTTTGATATTGAGGAATTACAAGCGGAGTTTCAAATGTTACACTGCTGTTGGTGCTAACGCCCCAGCCAGGCTGCTCAGCTCCTCTTTTGGTATTAATTACAATTACTCCGTTTCCGGATCTTGAACCGTATAATGCCGCAGCACCTGCTCCTTTTAATACCGTTATTGACGAAATATCATCCGGGCTAATTTCAGCCAAGCCATTGCCGAAATCCACCTCCTGAATACCTTGTTCAGTGTTTTCTAAATCACTGGCTATTAAATCATTATTAATAGGCACTCCATCTACCACTATAAGTGGCTGATTAGTCCCGCTCAGTGAGTTTTCACTTCGGATTACAATTCGAGATGACGACCCAACACCTGATGACCCATTAGTCACTTGCACCCCGGCCACTTGCCCAGCAAGGCTGTTGGTAACATTGGGTACAGGAATGTCGGTAAGAGCTTTAGTATTTAATTCTGAAACGGAATAACCCAGTTCTTCCTTTTCTCTTTTTATTCCCAGCGCTGTTACCACTACATCATTAAGCTGCTCCGTTGAGGCTTTTAAAGAAATAGAGGTCATTGGTTGGCTGATGTTTGCCATTATTTCTTGTGGCGAAAAGCCCAAAGCCCTTATGACCAATGTAGCTTCGGGTGAAGGCAGAATAATTACAAAAACCCCGGAAGAATTGGTAACAGCATAGGTATCTGTACCTTTTACCTGTATGGTAGCACCGGGGATAGGTTGCGAGTTCTCAATATCCAGCACAGTGCTGCTGTACTCCATGGATTGAGAGAATGCTGCTGTGGCAAATAAAAGCTGCAACAGGCAGACAGTATAAAAGTGTTTCATAGTTTTTTTAGTTTGTGGTAAGGGTATTACTCAATGTGGGTTAAGCGTCTATAAAGAGCCATCGGTCTTAACAAGTCGTGAACCCTGACAGGGTTTTAGCTTTTTCAACTTTCAGCATTGAACTTTCAACTTTTTTACGTTATTCAGCTACTGCCCCTTGGCAGCTACTTCCCGCACCAGCGGTACAACCAAAGCAATGCTGGTGTACAAAAATGGCGCGCTTATTAAGTGCATCAATATCAAAGTCCTTAATATGCTGCGACTTTTTCGGAGCCACCTTCATGGCCAACATTTGATTGAAATCACAGTCATACATATAGCCGTCATAATCCACCGAAATAGTATTTCTGCACATCACACCCAGGGCAGCCGTGGGGTTAAATGCCTGAACCAGTGCTTCCATATAATCATCATAGTTTTCACTGGCAATCAGATAATCTAAGAATCTTGAGATTGGGAGGTTAGTAATAGCAAAAAGCTCATGAAATTCAATGTCAAACAGTTTTTTAAGCTCACGCTTAAAGTCAGCTTGCAACTGCTCTTGGTTTCCCGGAAGGAAAGCCCCACTTGGGTTATACACCAAATCCAGTTTTAGATCAGAATCAGGCATACCATAGCCCACAGCATTAAGCATGTGGAGCGCCTTAATGGAATCCGTGAAAACACCATCTCCCCTTTGCCTGTCTGTCTTAGCCTTGCTATAGTGTGGTAATGAAGAAACAACATGCACATTGTTTTCTGCAAAAAACTGGGGTAAATCGTTATACTTTTTATTGGCCAGAATTATAGTCAGGTTAGAACGAACAATAATGTCTTTCACTCCTATCCTTTTGGCCTCCGTCACAAACCATCTAAAATCGGGATTCATTTCCGGAGCACCTCCCGTAAGGTCCAACGTATGGATATCTGTTTTTTCCATAATATCCAGTATAGTTTGCATATAGTCCCTAGTCATTA
>CAXBJE010000509.1:0-2518 GCA_963975525.1 uncultured Owenweeksia sp.
TATGGGAGTGACTAACGAACAGACTGTGAACAGCTATATTTTTACCATGTCAAAACTCAGGTGGATAAATATTGATAGGTTTTACAAAATTCCAGCTAATGCTACCAGAGCGATAACTTTAAAAGATAAAACGGAAAGCAGTGAGCGAGTTTTTATAGTTTTTAAAAACATAAACAGTATGTTGCCAATGCAAAAAGGTAGCGATGGCAGGAGCTATGAGATGGAAAAATTACCAAAAACTGAAAAGGCAGTATTAATGGCCTACCGTATTGTGGATGGAAAACCGGAGGTTTATATTGAAGATGTAAGTGGAAAAAAATCCAGGTATGAAATGAAGTTTGAACCCTATACCTTTAAAGAGTTAAAGAGTTTACTAAGCGGGATACAGAGTTAGGGTGAACATCAATTTTTCACAATCAAGGGCCTTTTAATAATGTATTAGAAGGCCTTTTCTTTTTTTATATGGATTTGAATACAAAATCTAGGTGCTGAAACATAAGTATTAGGAAAGGAGACATATGTGCAAACTCCAATGACATTCAAGGTAGATATTTGAAGAATCTAATAGGTTAAAAAAGAACAACCTATTTGATTTCAATCAATTTTATTAACTAAACCTTTATTTACTTATGGATCCATTTATTGCACAAATCGTGATGTTCGGTGGAAATTTTGCCCCCAGAGGCTGGGCATTTTGTGATGGGCAGCTTTTGTCTATTGCGCAAAACACCGCGCTGTTTTCAATTTTAGGCACAACTTACGGAGGTGATGGGCGAACCACTTTTGGATTGCCCGATCTTAGAGGTCGTGTATCAATTCATCCCGGCCACGGACCAGGACTTTCAAATTACCAGCTCGGTCAAAAGGGAGGAACGGAGACAGTTACCTTAACAGCTGCTCAAATGCCATCTCACAACCATCAAATTCATGCTGCTAATACAGGAGGAGATGACACCAATCCAACTACAGCTAAAGGTTTTGCTGTTGCAGGTGATGATTTGTACATCGAAAATACACCGGCTACAACCATGCAAAGTGATATTGTATCATCAGTTGGTGGGAGCCAGGCACATAACAATGTTCAACCTTTTGAGTGTGTGAATTACATCATTGCTTTGGTAGGAACTTACCCCAGCCGAAGCTAATAGGTATTTGAAATCACTACTCAACTATAAAAGTGCTCTCTTTAAATCAAAGTAGTAGCACCAGCAATTCAATAATAATCAACTTTATAAAATATTTACTATGGATCCATTTTTAGGAGAAATAATCATGTTTGGTGGCAATTTTGCCCCAAGAGGCTGGGCAATGTGCGATGGCCAACTTTTACCAATTAACTCCAATCAAGCCCTATTTTCAATACTGGGAACCACGTACGGTGGCGATGGCCGCACAACGTTTGCGCTTCCAGATTTAAGAGGAAGAGTATCAATGCACCCAGGCAATGGCCCGGGCCTTAGCCCGAGAAGACTTGGCGAAAAAGGTGGAGACGAAAATGTGACTTTAACCCAAGCTCAAATGCCAGCCCACAACCACCAAATTCATGCTGCTAATACCGGTGGTGATGACACTAATCCAACAACAGCTAAGGGTTTCGCAAGTGCTGCTGATGATCTTTATTTGGAAAATGCACCATCAACTGCTATGCAAAACGAAATAGTTACCAGTAGCGGAGGTGGTGGATCACATAATAACGTTCAACCGTTTTCATGTGTGAACTACATCATTGCACTTCAAGGTGTTTTCCCTTCTCGCAATTAAGTTTTTTGAATAGGCATTCATTAAAGTAATGACTGCCTCAAAACATTTTAACCTGGCTGCACGAAATACTTCGTGCAGCCTTAACCTTTACACAAAATGAAAACAAAATTATTAAGTTTATTTGTGGCTATTATAGCCAGCTCGTTGGTGCTTACGGCACAGACAACGGTTTTTTCTGAAAGCTTTGAAACAGATGGAGAAGTTAGCAGATACAACTCCAATCGGGGAGGTGCTTGTAATGATTTCTTTGATAGAGTATCTTCAACTCCTTCCTGTTTTGCAGGCTCCATCACAGGGGTAGATGGAACCTGGTATTTTGCTGGGGAGGACGTTGATGATGGCACAAATGGAGGCGGTCCTGGAAGCGTTACTTTTGTAAGTCACAGTATATCTGGACTTTCTAATCTTCAGCTTTCATTTAAATTCGGAACACCAAGAGACGGGTATGAAATTGATGATGTTATTCTTGTTCAATATTCTATTGACGGAGGTTCTTTTACAAATGCTATTGTTTTACAGGGAAATCCAATAAACGGAACTAATTCAGGGCCACTAAAAGTTGATACCGACAGAAACCCTACTGCAGCTCCACCCACAGGGACGGATGTTCCTAGTTCAGGCGTAATGAACTTGTATTCATACAGCATTCCAGGAACGGGATCAAATATTGTGGTCAAAGTTATAGTTGATGTTGATGGAGGAACTGAAGAGATTGCGTTTGATTTGGTTAAATTGGAAGGAACACTTGCAGTGAACT
>CAXBJE010000510.1:0-2515 GCA_963975525.1 uncultured Owenweeksia sp.
TGCCCCGGATAATGGTGACCCCGGCGCCTTCAAGTAGCTGGCCGTAGATGCCATTGAGCCGGTCAATCTCCGCATTCTTGTTGGCCAGCTCAACTGCGGGCTGTGAGCTATCTACCGAAATAGCCTTTTTAGCTCCAGCGCCTATGGCATATACTGAGAATCCTCCGGTGTAGGAAAAAGTGTTTAATACAGTTTTGTCCTTAGTAAAGTGGGCTAGCTTCTTGCGGTTTTCGCGCTGGTCCAAAAAGAAGCCTGTCTTTTGGCCTTCGGCCCAATCCACTATAAACTTGTGTCCATTCTCAAGTACAAATTCGGCAGTTGGTTTGCCCGCCAATGTGCCAGTGTGCTCCGGTTCTACCTCTATCTTATCCGCGGGTTTGCTATAAACATGCTGCACAAGTTTCGAGTCAATAAGAATTTCAGCCAGATGCTTTAAGTGGTTTTTCCAACCAGGATGATGAATTTGAATAACAGCCGTATCGGCATACTTGTCAATAATCAATCCCGAAAGGCCATCGCCTTCAGCAAAAACCAGTCGACAACAGTTGGTATGTTCCAAATCTAAAATGCCAAGTGATTTACGGTATGCAATGGCATCCAAAATTTTTACTCGTATTAGGTCTCCAAAAGATTCTACGGGTTCAAAGCTCAAAAGACTAACTGTAATACTTCCTCTTCTAAAAAGCCCAAGTCCTAAAAAATTCCCTCTAAAATCATGTACCTCTACTACAGCCCCGTCCTCTATGTTATCCGGGATATTTTTAAAGGCTCCGGAAAATACCCATGGGTGTTTTCTTTTTATGGCTTTCTCTTTTCCCTTGGCTAGTTGTAGTGTTTCAAATTTCATTGTAGGCGGGTATGTTTTCTAAAAAATTATAGGCTTGGTTTTGATAATCCACCTTGGCAGAATAGTGCTGAAGGCCGTTGGTGATAAGTACGTAAGGGGCTTTGTAGTGTATATTATAGCGAGCCGCTTGATCAAAGGTTTGTTGAGATATGGCAACCTGTGGCGCTTTGCATTCCACCAGCAAAGTTGGTTTTCCGTTTTTATATATAAGGATATCGGTGCGCTGTAGCTTTTGATTAAGGTGAAAACCACCTTCTAAAGCCACTGTAGTGCGCGGATAACCCAAATTTATTAGGTAGTGCACAAAATGCTGACGTACCCATTCTTCCGGGGTAAGTTGTAAATATTTCTTTCTGATATCATCCCACACCATTACCGCTCCGTCTTTTTTTGCGAGGCGCAAATCAGGCTCTGGAAGGTTAAGTGGAATGAGATTTTTTAACATGGCTACAAAGGTAGGGGAGCAAGTTGTACAATGTAGTTTGTACACAGTACTTTGTTTTGAATTCAAAACACATCGTACAACATACATCATTCATTGTACATTCTCCTTAAAGTCTTTCTTTTGCAACTCCAATGAAATACGCGGAAATAGTTAAAAATATAAAGGCTGGAAACTTTGCTCCTATCTACTTTTTGATGGGTGAGGAAACCTATCATATCGATCAGCTTACTAAGCTGATTGAAAAGGTAGCCCTGCCTGAAGACCAGCAAAGTTTTAATCAAACCGTTCTTTATGGTCGTGATACAGATGTAAACACAATTATTGGAGAGGCCAAGCGATACCCCATGATGGCCGATAGAGTAGTGGTAATTGTTAGGGAGGCGCAGGATATCAGGATGATTGAAAACCTGGAAAAGTACCTGGAGAATATACAGCCAACCACCGTGCTGGTGATTGCCTACAAGTATAAGACCATTGACAAGCGCAAAAAATTATACAAACTACTAAGCAACGGCCACGTAGTATTTGAGTCAAAGAAGTTGTACGACAACCAGATTCCAGATTGGATTGGAAGCAATTTGGCCCAACGTGGGTTTAATTCGAGCATGAAAGCCAGAGTGCTACTGGCGGAGAGCCTGGGCTCTGACCTTGGAAGAATTGACTCGGAGTTGGAAAAATTGGAGCTGGTAGCCGAGAAAGGTTCTACGATTGATGAGCAAATTGTAGAAGACAATATTGGTATAAGTAAGGACTTTAACAATTTTGAACTAATAACTGCACTTGGAAAAAAGCAACTGTTGAAAGCACTAACCATACAAAAGTACTTTGCAGCAAATCCTAAGGATAACCCATTGGTGGTTACCATTGGTTTGCTGTTTGGCTTTTTTAGTAAGCTAATGATTGTGCATCAGGCCCAGGATAAAACACCTGGGGGCTTGGCTAAGCTGCTTGGTGTAAATCCTTATTTTGTAAGAGATTATCAGGAGGGTGCTGTAAATTATGATTTAAAAAAACTGGCTCGCATTATTTCTTATTTAAGAGAATGTGATGTGCGCTCTAAAGGCATTCGCAATGCCACAACTGCCGATGGCGAACTCTTAAAAGAGTTGATATTTAAAATAATACACGCCTGAAAGCTCCCTTTGCTAAATATTAAGATATTTGACGTCCCTAAAAAATCCCTAGATGAAGTTTAGATTTTTATCCACTACCATTATTGTTTT
>CAXBJE010000511.1:0-2512 GCA_963975525.1 uncultured Owenweeksia sp.
AGGGAAAAAACTAGAACTACAACTTCATTTGGATTACTTAGGCGCTAACCCATCCTATAGCTACGAAAGAAGTGGTTTTGAGAACGGCCCTCCACAACAAGTTACCACTAAGCAAGCCTATGGGGTTATTAATACAGGCCTCGGAATTGCCTACCTGTTAAACTAGTTTTATTGTAAAATCCTTTGCAGCTCGCTAATTCAAGTACTTTTTTGCTAGGTTTTTAACCCTATTATGGAGGTGCTCGTAAAGTGCAACGATTACCAGTTACCGGGTTTTAGTTCTCCGTGGAGATAGTTTGGTAGGAACCATGAAAGTTGAGGCAGCCCATTTTACAGACGAAGTTAAAAGCATTTTTGAAAAGATGGAAAGTGGAGATAGGGTTTATTTTATGGATATATGGGCTAAATCTCCGTTGGGTGATTCCATAAAATTGACTGATGTTTCCTTTGGGGTGGAGTGAGTATTTCGCCCTTCCAGGGCTGAACTACTTTTTGGCTATATACTTATTAGCGAGGGGCGATGCCGCCTCGCTGTTGTATTGCGCCCCGTTGGGGCTTCCGAGTAATAAATAATTTAAAGGGAACTGCCTAAAGGTTTTAACTGCGCTGGAATGCCGCCCTGAAAGGGCTGAATATGTAGACATCCCGTGCAGCGGGATGACCTGAAAGTGCGAAATCCTATCCCCAACTCAAGTATTACGCCTCGTTGAGGCTTGCACATCCCAAAGTGCTCAAGCTGAAAAAATTAAAGACCTCTTGTGAGTATGCTTTTGGCAATAAGCAGCCCTGAAAGGGTTTAATATATCAACATCCCGTGTAGCGGGATGACATGAAAGCAATACGGGCTTACAAAGCCCTGAAAGGGCGAAATTCTTTCGCCAACTCAAAAGGTTTCCATTAAAAACTTGCAGAATTAAAAAATCACAATACATTTGCAAGTGATTACTCACTATTGAAATGACAGAGAAACAAGAAAACATTTTAGCAGCCATATTTGAGCAGATAGCAGAAAGGACAAAAATGGTGTTTGCCGATATCGTTCTTGAGGCAGACCCGAAAGTGGTAATCGAAAAAATACTGCATCTTCCTTTTGATATTGACCAAAGTGAATACAGGCAATGGCGGTTGATGTACGCTATGAAATGGCAAATGAACACATACAACAGCTCAAAGATGGACCCCCTGAAGATGGCTGCTAAAAATGCCTTCGAAAAGTTGGGCTATAAGGAGGCGGAAGCAGAAAGTGAAATATTATTAATGTTGCTCAATGGGGCCGCAACGGCCATGCTTTTGCAAGAACTACCTCATAAACAAACTGTGCTTCAGACATTAAAATCAAAATACAATCTGTAAAAAAATTTGAAAAAATACAGCGTAAGTAATTACTCACTTAAAGTTAAAATATGACAATAATAGATAAAACAAAGCCAGTGCTGGTAACCGGAGCAAACGGATTTGTAGCCAGCTGGCTCGTGAAAAAATTATTGGAAGAAGGCATAACCGTTCATGCTGCAGTACGCGATCCCAATAAAACCGAGAAACATGCTCACTTAGATGAAATAGCTAAAAATACCCCCGGAGCTATTAAGTACTTTAAAGCAGATCTTTTACAGGAAGGTTCTTATGCCGAGGCCATGGAAGGCTGCGAGTTGGTATATCATACGGCATCACCTTTTACCAGTAATTATAAAGACCCCCAAAAGGAGCTTATTGACCCGGCTGTAAAAGGAACCGCTAATGTTTTGAATCAGGCTAATAAAACGGCTTCAGTAAAAAGAGTGGTGGTAACTAGCAGTTGTGCCGCTATTTATTCTGATGCATCTGATGTTAATGCCACGCCAAATGGTGTGTTTACAGAAGAGGTTTGGAACACAACATCTACTTTGGAGTATCAACCGTATTCGTATTCCAAAACATTGGCCGAGCAAAAGGCATGGGAAATAAGTAAAACACAGAGTAAATGGGATTTAGTAACCATAAACCCCAGTTTTGTGATGGGGCCAGCGCTAAATGCCGATTCAATAACATCGGAAAGCTATAGCATACTAAAACAGATGGGCGATGGCACCATGAAGATGGGTGCGCCCAAATTGGGTGTTGGAGTGGTTGATGTTAGAGATTTGGGTGAGGCTCACTTTAAAGCAGGTTATACAGCTAAGGCACAGGGGCGCTACATTACCTCTGCGCACAACACCAATTTTTTGGAGATGGCGCTTACCTTAAAGGCGAAATATGGAAGTAGTTACCCTATTCCCAAAAGTGCTTTGCCAAAGTGGCTGTTGGTTTTGGTTGGCCCTATGGTTAATGATGCTTTCAGCAGGAAATTCGTTCGTAATAACGTAAATGTGGAGTGGAAAGCAGATAATTCAAAAATCAAAAATGACCTTGAAATGACTTTCAAGCCTTTACAGGAAACCATGGAAGATTCTTTTCAAGTGCTTATTGATAGCAAGATGATTTAGGTTGTTGACCAAATGGAGCCAAGAATACACCAGACTCAATGTTATGCAGC
>CAXBJE010000512.1:0-2508 GCA_963975525.1 uncultured Owenweeksia sp.
TGCAACTATACAGTTTATTAAGGAGTACCGAAAAAGATACGGAAGTGAGCCTACGCAAATGGCATTTCAGGGTTATGATGTGGCTTTATACTTCCTAAACCAATTATGGCTAAATGGGCCGGATATGCTACAGGAAGTTGGTGAAAGCCAAACTATGGTTAGCACTGGTTTTAGATTGGTGAAAACTGACAAAGGCGGGTATGAAAATCAATTTGTACACATTACAGGTATCCGCAAGTTTACTTTGGTGAGGCTTAATCTAGCTCCAAAAAATCAGGCATCAGCGCAAGGAGTTAAATTAGACTAAGAGGCCATTTCAAGCAGTTTCATCACGGTTTTCCAGTTGCGGCTTGTAGCGGTAACACCCAGTTTCTTTTCAAATAAATTGTTTGTGAGTTTGGTTCGGCCATAACCTGAAGGGCAATACAGGTAAATGGTTTTATTTATCACTTTAAATTCATCATCACCAGATGAAATTTCATTCAGAGACCTAAGTTTTTCAGGAGATGGTTTCTCCCCCAAAAAGGTAACATACAAGGCCTTTGGGTCTATATCTCCTTTTACAAGAAATGGGTTTGATGAGGTTACAGATTCCAAATCTTCTTTCTCCAAAACGATTACCGGCACCTCATATCCAAAGGTTTCATTAATCATTTGTTCAATGCCTTTTGCAAGTTTAGTAGGAGCTGATTTTGAAGTGCTAAACTTCACATTGCCACTTTGAATGTAGGTTTCAACTTCATCAAGCCCCATTGCGTGTAATGCGCTTTTCAGATCGGCCATTTTAAGCAGTTTACTTCCTGAAACATTTATCCCCCGAAGGATGGCAATATAAGTTGGCATAAATTCTAAGTGTTTTAAGTATTCATCAAAGGTAAAAAGCCCCCGGCTTTTCAATAAAAGTCGAAGGCTTCCGTCTGTTAAACAATACATGCCATCACACATGTATACCAACAAAATTTTCGGTGGAGATTATTTCATAGTCGTTTTTAATGACTACTAACTTCTTAACGCATCAAACTCTGTATTGTTGAAGACTCCGAGAATTGAACCATGTTTTTCGAAAACTAATAAGGCCCAAATTTGATCACAAGTAATTGGTATCTTGTTTAGGTGTAATGAGTTAATTAACAGGAATCATGACACGAATTGGGGGCTGAATTAAACCAAATTCAAATTTGGCCATCACAGTATATGAACCCTAAAATCAATAAATTATGAAAACCTCAATTTTTTACAGATTTATGTGGATGCTGGTATTACCGGCATTTCTGGTAGTTAATGGCTGCGAAAAAAGCCAGGAGAGCACATCCGAGCCACAAACTAAGGCCGAGGAGGCTTACGGCTTTCCGGATATTGAAAGTATTGAAGCCCCGGTATTGGTAGAGGCAACTATGGACAATGAATTTGCTATTTCAAATGATGGCATTGCCGATATTCCTGATGGTGATTTGGACGCCATGAGTGTTGAAACCTTGTTGGCCCACCACCCACCTTTTAGATGTAACCGGAGAGCGTTGCTGGATTCATTAAACCTTAGTGCAACACAGGTAGGTCTCATGCGCAAAGCGTTAGCTGCGCAGTATAGATGCATTAAGGGTATTTACATCAAAATCCGCCAACACAACCAAATGGTTATTGATAGAGGCAATCTTGCCAGGAGGAGTTTACTTCAGGACCTGAAAAATGGTACTATTACCCGAGTTGAGTTTCAGCGTAAGCTGGATGCTTTAAATAAGAGCATTAGAGAAGCCCTAATAAATGGTAAGGACCGTAAAAGAGTTATTAGTGCTCTGTTGGATTGCCACAAGGATTTCCTAAGGAATGTAAATAGAATTTTGACAGCAAAACAATGGCGTATTTGGGTGGCATGGCATAAAGCCTGCTGATTGCATATAGCCTCTGAACAGTACAAGCCATTCTAAAAATTAGGATGGCTTTTTTATTTGAACGAACTAAGCCAAGGGAAATTTACATTTAGTGCTAACCATTAGTGTAGGTGATGCGTTACATATTCTTAATACTTTTGAAAAAATGGCGAAGGGTTCAAAAAATACAATATCAAAAGTGGTGGTTACATTGCTAATTACCCTAGGGGTGTTGAGTGCCATTAGCTTCTTTAGCTTTAGAAGTTATAATGAATTTACACTTGCCCTGGATAAGCTATATAACGAAAAGGACGAGGTTACCCTTACAGAAAATATTTTGGGAGAAATTGGTGAACTGGAAACGAGGTCACGCTCCTATTCTCTAACTGAGTCACCTGAAGATCTTGAGTTGTATGTAAACAAGGTTAAGGTGACAAAGGCCAAAATAGACTCACTATATTTTCAGAGCTACGGTAAAAATTACCACAAGGAAGTTGATACGTTAAGAATACTCTTCCGGCAAAAGGTAGAAAGCTTCAGGGAGCTGATGGCTCTTAAAAACAGGCTGTCTAAAAGGTATTTGGATAGGACAGCGCTGGATGTGCTTACCCAAACCCAAAAGGCCATTAATAAGGATAGT
>CAXBJE010000513.1:0-2491 GCA_963975525.1 uncultured Owenweeksia sp.
TGCCAGTATTGATTGCGGAGCTTTAATGAACGGCTATTATGGTGACCATGCCTATACTTTTGAAGTAGGCGAAGTTGATCCTGAAGTGAAAAAATTGCTACGGGTTACCAAAGAGTGTTTGTACCTGGGTATTGAACAAATGTACGCTGGTAAGCGAATGGGCGATTTGAGTTATGCTATTCAAAAACATGCTGAAGACCATGGCTATGGCGTGGTACGCGAACTTGTTGGTCATGGCCTTGGAAAGAAGATGCATGAAGATCCGCAGGTGCCAAATTATGGACGACAGGGAAAGGGAAAGAAGTTTCAGGAAGGACTTGTTTTGGCCATTGAACCCATGATCACTATGGGAACTTATCGCGTAAAGCAATTGGCTGATGGCTGGACCATCAATACCGTTGATGACAAACCTGCGGCTCACTTTGAGCACAATGTGGCCATAGTGGATGGTAAGCCCGAAATCCTTTCTACATTCGATTACGTTTACGAAGCACTTGGTATTACCGAACAAGTATGATAAAATCTGCCTTTCGCTTTGCGCTGAATAAAATTCCACGCCCTTTATTGATTCGTTTGAGCTACCTGGCTCGTCCGGTTTTGGCCGCGCTATATAGTGGCGATAAATACGAAGATCCTATTGACGGGCGCAAGTACAAAAAGATGTTGCCCTATGGCTACGAAGGCCGTCAGCGCGAAAATGCTTTGGCCCCGGGTACGCTTTCGCTGGAAAGACACCGCTTGATGTGGCTTTATCTAAAAGAAGAAACAGATTTTTTAACCGCACCGCATAAGGTGCTTCATGTGGCACCGGAGCAGTGCTTTTACGGGCGCTTTCGCAAGATGAAAAATCTTGATTACCTAACAGCAGATTTGGATTCGCCCATTGCTGATGTTGAAATGGATATCCACAATATTCAATATCCCGACAATACTTTTGATGTGGTTTTTTGCAACCACGTTTTGGAGCATGTAACCGATGATATCAAGTGCATGAGTGAATTGTGCCGTGTGCTAACCCCCGGTGGTTTAGCCATTATGCAGGTTCCCCTGGATGTAACTAAGGAGGTAACCGATGAAGACCCAACCTTGGAAGACCCGGAAGAGCGGAAACGCAGATTTGGCCAGTATGATCACGTACGACTTCATGGAATGGATTATCCCAATAGATTAAAAAAGGCAGGCTTTAAGGTAACCGCTGTGGATTACTCTGAAAAACTTTCACCCGAAATGTTTGACAGGTACCGTTTGCCGGAAGGGGAGATACTTTACGTGTGTACGAAGTAAGAAATTAAGGGTTTTCAAAAGCTATTTCTTCCAAAGGAAAATATCCTGCTTTGCGGGGTTGTCAATTTTTTGAGTTTGATAGCCGGGCTTAGAATAAGTAAACTCTATATCCTTACAGCCAAAAGTACAGGTAATCCAGCCGAAGTGTAAATCATAAAACCCTGTACTATCCGAGAAGGTTTCATTCCTTCCATTATTACAAAGTACACTATCCAGCGGCTCTAAGGTTTGGGCGTCATAAATCTTCCCTTCACCATAGATTATGGCCTCACAAGATGTAAGTATAACGGCAAGCGACAAGGCCAATAAGGCTTTGCAAATCCATCTGAGATTCTGGTTAGTCATTAGGCAGATATCATTTGACCAAAAGCAGAGCATCCTCTGGGGTAACCACTTTTACCTTTTGCTCCTCATATCCACTTACGTCTCTGGTTACAATAAGGTTGGCTCCGGCCTCCATGGCAGAAAAGTATTGTATGGCATCTTCAAAATCTTTCCAGCCGCTTTTAAGTGCCATACGAATCACCACCCCATCAACGGGTGCAACTGAGGCAATTGTTAGAAACTCACCTATCCCTTTTAAAATAACCGGCCCCGGAATTTTCTTGCTGAGTATTTAATATATATTGTCAATGGAATTAGCTGCAATAATCAGTTCATGCTTTTGCTTTACCGCCTCCAGCAATAAGTTTTTTACGCTTTGAAAGAAAGGCTGACGTTGTTGCAGGTGGTCAATTACGATGTTAGTGTCCAAAAAGATGATCATAACTTGTTGAGCTTACTCCTCCTCTTGATCAACTCCTCCTGCAAAATTTCCTTGTAGTCCCGCTGATCTTGGTCTGGCCGGTGAAAAATCCCAGCTAATCCCTGTATGGTTTTTAATTTCTGTACCGTTTCTGAAGACAGTTTTTGACCATATTCAGCTTGTACCTCTTGCAAATAATTTTGATTTTGGCGTCTGTTGATATATTCAACAAAGAAGTTTTCGGTCAGCTCAGATAGACTTGTCCCGCTTTCTTTAGCCAAAACTTTGGCCTCTTCAATCACGCTCTTTTCTATCGATAAAGTCAACTTTGTTTTCATACGTACAAATTTACGGAAAATAGAAATTCGTACGTATGGCGTAATTCCAGGAATCGTATTTTACCTTAAACCTTAAACCTTAAACCTTAAACCTTAAACCTTAAACCTTAAACCTTAAACCTTA
>CAXBJE010000514.1:0-2488 GCA_963975525.1 uncultured Owenweeksia sp.
TAAAGTGTACCGAGCTCCTACCCTCAACGATTTGTATTGGGCACCGGGTGGCAATCCTGATTTAAAATCAGAAGAAGGAAATGCCCAGGAAGTTAGCTTGATTTGGCAGCAAGGAAAAGAAAGGTTCAACTGGCAAATAACACTATCCGCCTATAACAGGAATATTGAAAACTGGATCATCTGGCAACCAAAATCAGGAATCTGGACCCCTCAAAACCTACTGGAAGTACACAGCCGTGGTTGGGAAACCAATTCCTACCTACAATGGCAAAAGGGCAAATTTGGCTTTCGCCTGAATCTACTCACCAACTATACGGTTTCCACAAACGAAAAGTCAAGCCGTGCCAATGACGCCTCTGTTGGCAAACAACTTATTTACACTCCTATATATAGCGGCACTGGTGGGGTGGAATTGAAATACCAAAAAATCTCATTGCGCTATAACCATAGCTACACAGGCTATACCTACACCTCATCCGACCATAGCGAATGGCTGGAACCGTATGAGCTTTCCAGCCTTTATATAGCCTACAAGCCAACCTTGAAAAAAATAAGCGGGAGCCTGTATTTCCGCATTAATAATATATGGGATCAGGACTATCAGGTAGTTCGCAACCGCCCCATGCCCGGCATTAATTATTCTATAGGACTCAATATAAATCTCAAACTAAATCATCAAAAATGAAAAAACTGATTTACTCCCTTCTAGGACTAAGCCTACTGGCCTCTTGCGAAGATGACAAGCCCAAACCCCCTGATACTGTAACGCCAGGCGCCAACAAGGTTTGGATACTTAATGAAGGTAATTTTCAGGCAGGCAACAGCACCCTGGGTGTGTATGATGTTGACAGCAACACCTACTCGTCAGATGTTTTTGCCACTATAAACAATCGCCAGCTGGGAGATGTGCTTCAATCCGCCACTCAGGTAGAAAACGAAGTTTATTTGGTAGTAAACAATTCTGGTAAAATAGAAGTGGTAAACAAGGATAATTTTGAAAGCACTGGTACCATCACCGGCTTCAAGTCTCCGCGTTTTGCGCTTAAAGTATCTCCTACCGAGGTGTTAGTTTCGGATTTGTTTTCTGACAGCCTTGCCGTGGTAAACCCTGTTAGCAAAACCATAGAGCGCCACATCAATATTTCCTCAACCAGTGAAGAAATGGTAATGACCAATGGAAAGGTGTTTATCACCAATACGTACACCAGCCACATTACCGTGCTTGATTTAGCTACAGATAGCGTTTCCACAGTAGCCACCACCTTTAACCCCACAGCCATTGGTGTTGACAAAAATGGTAAGGTATGGGTACTTTGTGGTGGAGATCCATTCAATAGCATTAATGGTGCTCTTGAAGTTATCGATGGCACTACTGAAATGGTTACAAAAACGATTGTTTTAAGCGCGGGCTCTTATACCAACAAAATGGTTTTCAATGCCAATAGTGATTCTCTTTACTTCCTTACGGGAGATGTTTACAAGATTTCCATTGACGCAACCTCCGAGCCCACTGCACCTTTTATCACTTCAAACAATAATAGCTTTTATGGTATGGGTTATAGGGCCGAATCAAAGGAAGTATGGTTGGGCGATGCCAAAGATTTTAACCAAAAAGGACAAGTATTGATTTATAGCCGTAAGGGCAATTTCAAAAAGAGCTTCGGTTCCGGAATAAATCCAAATGGTTTTTGGATTGAATAGTAGTTGTTGTGTGTTTAAATGTGGAAATGCCAAAGTCCTGTGAGGGGCTTTGGCTTTCTTAATTTAGATGGCCTACCAAATATTTTGGGCGCAAAAAACTAAAGAACTAACTACTACTTGTTTAATAAACAAATTCCCTACTTTTGCGCCCTCTTAAAAATTAATTAACCGGGTCAGCGTACCCTTGTAAAACAATTAATGCATGGCAACTAGAATCAGATTGCAGCGTCATGGTCGTAAAGGCCGTCCCATCTTCCACATCGTAGTAGCAGACAGTCGCTCTAAGCGTGACGGTAAGTACATTGAGCGTTTGGGTCTATACAATCCAAACACCAATCCTGCTACCATCGACATCAACTTTGACAATACCCTTGACTGGGTAATGAAAGGTGCACAACCAAGCGATACCGCTCGTGCTATCCTTAAGTACAAAGGAGTAATGATGAAGAAACACCTTTTGGATGGTGTGAGAAAAGGCGCATTTGATGAAGCCGAAGCTGAGAACAGGTTTGACAAATGGATGGAGCAGAAATCAGGCGCTATCCAGGGTAAAAAAGAAGGCCTTTCTAAAGCTCAGGCAGAAGCAAAAGCAAAAGCATTAGAAGCAGAAGCAGAAGTTAACAAAGCTCGTGCAGCGGCTCAGGCAGCAGCAAACGCACCAGCTGAGGAAGCTCCAGCTACTGAAGAGGGAGAAGTAGAAGCTACTGCCGAGGCTCCAGCCGAGGACGCTCCTGCTGAAGAAGAAAAAGCTGGCCGACCTCTGGAAGTAGAGATTGATACCGATACT
>CAXBJE010000515.1:0-2474 GCA_963975525.1 uncultured Owenweeksia sp.
GATTTTGGAACGCGGATGACGCAGATAGAACGGATTAATTCCGATTTGGATTTATCCGTTGAGATCCGCTTAATCAGCGTTATCTGCGTGCTAATTATAGTTGTGAAACAAACTCCTTTTTGAAATCCTCGAAGGGCGTTTTTTTATAGTGCTCACCAGCAATAAAGTTGATGATTTCTTCAAACTGCGCAGGTGCCATATAGCCTGCAATCGGCTGAATCATTTTAAGTTCCTTATCGAGATAAACGATATTGGGGTAGCTCATTTTACCATTAAGCAGAGCTGCAGCCAACTCGTGATAACCGCGTTTGCCCTGAGGTACAAACTTGAAAGTATGGCCTTGAAATACAATTGAGTCCTTTTGTTCCGCATCAAACTTTACGGCATAAAAATTCTCATTTACATATTTGGCAATCTTCTCGTTTTGAAAGGTATCCTTATCCATCTTCTTACACCAGCCACACCAGTCGGTGTAAACATCAATAAACACCGGGCGCGGACTTACTTCAGAAGCAGCCTCTGCTTCCTGTATGGTCATCCAGTTAATGGTTTCCTGAGCTGATATTGATGCGGAGAATAGAAGTGCTAGAGCTAAAACTAAATTTTTCATTTTTTCAAAAATTTTGTGGGCGGTATTCAAATGTTGTTCCAAAGATAAAAAGCACAGTTTAAAGAAAAGTCGGCTGGTTGGCAATCACAATCTATTGACTATGGAGGGTTTTGGTAAAATGAAAATCAGTTTTTTTGATTTGTGGAATACAAACTCTTAAAGATGGCTGTAACGCCTGCTGCCACTAAAATGAAAGGGAGCGTGCCAATGTATCCCATATCCCAAAGCATACGTGCTATCAATAGGCCACCCGCCACAAACAGAACTCCTATGATAAGTCCAAAATCAAACTTTGATTTTTTTGTGACTTTGACTTCCGGGGGATTATTATTCTCCCACAGCCTCAGCTCTTCAAGAATATATTTTTCGTCAGCCGGAGTTACTTCCATGCGTTGTAAATAGCGATGAACAGCCTGATAGCCATCACCACGTGCTAATATTTTCTTAGCATAGGCGGAAACCTCTATTCTTGAATTTGCCATGGCACAAGTATAAAAAAATGCCACTCTCTTTCGAAAGTGGCATTTCAATTCGCAATAATTTATTTGCTATGCATCATGCACAATCTCATCTGGTACTACTGGTTCTTCATCCTTGTCATCTTCGGTACCATGGGTCATTTTACTTAGTTTTTTAGAGAACAGAATAAGAATGGTTCCGAGTCCTACTGTGAAAATCACTAACCCCCAGAAAACGGTTTCTTCCCCTAAAGATTCAGCTTGGCGGCCTACCCATGAAGCCAAAAAGTTAGCTAAGCCAGTTGCCGCAAAGTAAACTCCCATCATAGAAGCTACGATTCTTTTTGGGGATACCTTGGTGATAAAGGACAGTGCAACCGGAGATAATGCCAGCTCACCGAGAGTATGGAATAAGTATGCAAATAGCAACCAATGAACTCCAGATTTTCTAGTAACATTGATTGTTTCGCCAATCCTTTCGTATTCCGCTTCAGAGCTAGCAGCCACCATAAATAGGTAACCTAATCCCATAATTATGGTACCGATTCCCATTTTAGTGATTGCGGATAATTTGATACCTTTTTTAGATAGCCTAATCCACAAGGCAGCAACTACTCCTCCAAAAATCATAATATAACCGGCATTCAGACTTTGGAATACCGCGGCTGGAATTTCCCAAGATCCCACAGTTCGGTCAGTCAAGAGATCCGTGTAAATATTCATTAAGCCACCCGCTTGCTCAAATGCCATCCAGAACACAATAACGATAAGGAATGAAATCGATAACACAATAATTCTATCCCACTCTTGCTTCGTAAAGCTCACACCATCGGTAGCTGCTTTTCGGATGGCTTTTTCTTCTTTTGTCTCCATGTTGCCAACATGAGTCAGATATTTTTGACCCCATATAAATACAACTTGTCCGAGTAACATACCAAATCCAGCTAAAACAAAGCCATAGTGCCAGCCATAAGCTGCAGCAACTAAAGACACGATTATACCGGCCATGAAAGCGCCAATATTTATTCCCATGTAAAAAATAGTGAAACCAGCGTCCCTTCTGCGGTCACCATCTCTATAGAGGCCACCAACCATGGTAGAGATGTTTGGTTTTAATAAACCTACCCCAAGAATTATGACCCCTAAACCTGTAAAAAATAACACCTGAGGATGAAGTGCTAGCATAAATTGACCAATCACCAGGAGAGCACCACCAATCATTACGGATTTTTTCTGACCTAATAATTTATCAGCAATAATTCCACCGGGTATAGACATTAGATACACCAGCATGGTGTATAATCCATAAACTAATAAGGAGAAATCTCTTGTCCAATCATATCCTTGCCATGGGCCGGCATCTTCTAAGGTATGCTGACCAACAAACTCTTCTCCTGTTGCTGTAG
>CAXBJE010000516.1:0-2465 GCA_963975525.1 uncultured Owenweeksia sp.
GCGGGAGACTGGATTGACAAAGATGAAACAGTAGAAGGTGCAGTGCCTGCTATAGGCCCTAATGGAGAGGTTTATGTAGCCTGGGCTGGCCCCGATGGCATTTACTTTGACCGCTCTTTGGATGAAGGCCAAACCTGGCTTGCAAATGATATTCATGTGGACAGTATGCCAACGGGCTGGGATTATACCATACCCGGGATAAGCCGTGCCAATGGCCTGCCCATTACCACTTGCGACCTTAGCGGTGGCCCCAACCACGGAACCATTTACATCAATTGGAGCGATCAGCGGAATGGAAGCGGAGATACAGATGTATGGCTCTCAAAATCCATAGATGGGGGAAATACATGGTCAGCGCCCAAAAGGGTGAATGATGACGCACCTGGCCGTCACCAGTTTTTTACATGGATGACTATAGATCAGGTTACGGGCGTATTGTGGTTTGTGTTTTACGATCGGAGAAATACCACCGGCAATGCTACCGAAGTTTGGATGGCCCGTTCACCTGATGGCGGAAAAACCTTCACCAATTTCAAAATCAGTGAATCACCTTTTACCCCTAACCAGGGAGTATTTTTTGGAGACTATACCAACCTTGCGGTGCACAACAACATAGTGCGCCCCATTTGGACAAGGCTTGATGCCGGAAAACTTTCTATACACACGGCACTAATTGATGGTACTCCGGACGTTGGATTGGAAGAGCTAATGACACAACCCTTGTTTGAAACCGTGGAAACCTACCCCAACCCAGCCAATAATGAAACCTATGTTTCCTTTAAGCTCCACGAAAAAACAGAGGTAAACATTAGTATTTACGACAGCTATGGCAGAATAATGACCACGCCACTAAAAGGACAGCTGGATTATGGTAAGCACATTATTCCTATTCCACTAGATACCTACCCAGCCGGAATTTATTTCTACAATTTAGAGGCTGGTGCCCACAGTAAGAGTGGAAAGTTTGTGGTGAAATGAGAGTTTTCCCTAACATACTACTAATGTTAATTTTTCTTTCGGGAAGCTCCGTATTCGGTCAAGATTCCACCAAGTGCATTTCCAGTTTCGATACTATTCAACAAAGAGTAATCTATTCGCAAGTAGATAACATGCCTCAGTTTCCGGGAGGAAATGATAGTCTGGAATATTATATTCTGACTAAGTTGAAGCTTGAATATGGAGGTTGTTATCAGGATCGTGTATATGTCACTTTTATTATAGAGGACGATGGACGAGTTACTTCAGTTAAAATTCTGAGAATTCATGTGGAGTTACTTAGAGAACAAATTTTGAACATACTGAATAATATGGACAACTGGAAACCTGGAAGTTGTTATGGGATTAGGGTACCCATTAGGATAATAATTCCCATTAAGATAAATTAAGGCAGCCCCGAAGGGGCGCTATAGGCCAGCGAGTTGGCAAAGCCACTCGCCAACAACCGGGCCATTACTTACAGCCCTGAAAGGGTGTAATCGATACGCGTAAATGACCGGAGTGCCTGCAGTTTTTCTTATTTTCCAATAAAAATCTTAGAGCGGAAATATATCGCTCCTTCAGGGCTTAAGCTAGATTAGGTTAGGTCCATGCTATCCCGCTACACGGGATGTTGACATATGGCGCCCTTTCAGGGCTACCTGGTAGTAAAGCACTTTTAAAATTTAAAAGGTGAAGGGCATTGTAAGCACGCAAGTTTATTGTGGTGAGAATAATGTACTTGGTAGCTTTAACCAATAGTTACACTCTACTTCACCTGCTCCTTACTCGCAAACCTCACCAACTCAACTAACTCCACATACTCCAGCATTTTTTCGTTAGTGGCTTCTAAAACTACCAATGGCGCTTTATCTGCCCTGTAAGCCTCTACCCAACGGGAAGCGCATAAACACCAGCGGTCTCCAGGCTTTAAGCCAGCAAAGTTGTATTGTGGCCTAGGGGTGGATAGGTCGTTGCCGCGTTCTTTTGAGAATTGCAAAAACTCTGCGGTAAGCACCACACAAACCGTGTGTACTCCAACATCTTCCGGCCCTGTTTCGCAGCAGCCATCACGATAAAACCCAGTTAATGGGTCTTCGCTGCAACTGATAAGTGGTTCTCCAAATACATTTTTAGCCATACGCCATGTAGAAGATTAGTTTTTAAACAGTGGCTTTTTTACCAGCATTTCTTAATCTATCCGAAAGTAAGTCATCCTAATAGTAATACAAGCATTGGTTTAAAAATAGGTGATTTAGGTTAGTGTTACATGCTAACATAACTCAGCTCTTACGTTAGTCTGGGCCTGCATATTTGTAGGTATGAATATTTTAATAACCGGAGCCACAGGCAATGTTGGAGGAACTCTTTTAAGGAAACTTGAGAGTTGTGAGCATCACATGCGGATTATGGCTGCCTTTAAAACGGCTTTGGGTATTAATCTCTCCACCGAGCTGTATGATGAAGCCCGTTATTTAGATTTTACAAAT
>CAXBJE010000517.1:0-2437 GCA_963975525.1 uncultured Owenweeksia sp.
ATGAATTGGTGTATGAGCAAGCCAGGTTGTGTTTTGAGCTGGGAAGGGCTGAGGAAGCCATTTTCTTTCTGGAGAAGTGCTCCAGACATTTGCCCATGGAGAACGTGGCCTGTCAAAAGAGCAATGAGCTCTTATTCCTGATCTACTTTTTGAGAAAAGACTACCCGCGAGGAGAAGCGTTACTAAACCAGCTAAAGTCCAGTGAGTACTTTGAAAAATTGATCCTTCCGGCTATGAAAGTCAGGTATGCTTATTACGAAGCCAGCCTATATTTTATAGTAGGCAAGTTTTCGAAATGTCTCAAGGTGTTGGTAAAAACAAGTGTTTTTGCCCTTAAAGATTATGAGAAGCTAAGGATCCGGTTATTGATAATTATGTCGCTGATTGAAACACAGAAGCTCGATGAAGCAGATCGTTTGATTGAGGCCACACGTAAGTTTATACACCGTAAAAAGCTGCACAGTATAATGTTGAATAAGGGTATGGCCAATTTCTTTGAATGCCTAAAAACCCTGAAAAGCTATGGTTACGATTTTAAGAGGTTTAGGAAAAACTCAAAAGACACTTTTTCCAAAATTACCATAATGAAGGATAAGAAAACCAAAACTGATAGCCTTAGTACCTGGCTGGTGGAGTATGACCAATGGTTACTAAAAAAGCTATCTGCTCCAAAAGTGCAAAATGAAGACTATCAGGTATGGCAGTCATACCGGAGAGAATCTTACTACAATACAGGCATGGTTAGCAGGGTGTATGTTTAGGTGGGTTTTAGAATAAAAAAACCCCTTGCTCTGGCATTAACCATCGACAAGGGGTCCTAAACTTAACCACCAAATTTTACCTCACTCTAAACAAGACCAAAAATTGTCCATCAATGAATACGAAGTATGTAGGGACCGAAAAAAGAGGCGCTGAAATTACACCCGGCACAATGCTCAGCATCTGTAACTGTTGTTGCAAACTCTTTGCAGCCGTGAGAATAAGGGGATGACAACGTAGGTTGATCACCACCTGAACAAGGCTCACTTTCACAGTCATTAGCTCCCGGAGAGATTTTCACAACATCCCATTTAAAGGTGGAGTCCTGGCAAGGAGGAAGATAAATGGAGTCATTTGGCATTACACAGTAAATACCACTTTGGCATGACTCCTCGCATAGGCTGTCATAAGCTGTGGCCTTAATGATAAACGAACAGTTGGTATTATTAACCACCTTTAGGCTGGAGCCTTGTGCCATTATTCCAAGGGAAATACTGCACAGAAATAAAACATAAAATGCTTTCATATTTATTGGGTTTAATATTTCAATAAATATATTGAAATATGTAAGTCTCACCACATATTTTGCTGGTAATATTTTACATTCCAATAGATTTCTACTATTGCTTAATTATCCTGCTGAATGAATGACTGAGCATGATTTTTTTTTTTGATTAACTGAGCCCAGTAGAGGTAAGGGATTTCCAACAAAAGGTTTTTTGTCCCAAGCCCCAAAGGTTTGATTTCTGAATTTAGGGTTGAATTTAAATCCAAGTTCAGCGATGACCAAAACATTACTATTTCTCATCTCTATAATAAGTAGCTCCTTAAGCTATTCTCAGTCAAACCCACCGTTATTACTCACACTAGAGGTAATGGAAACTACTGTTCCAGGAGTAGATAGCAATGCTGTGGTGAATGATTCCGCTAACCTATCGGATAGCGTTGTGACCCTTTCAACTTACACAACAGACCTTATTGTGATCTTCACTCTAAGTGACACCAGTACAGTGAGCCAATTTGGACTGACCCTATCCGACCGCAGCGCGGAGTTGTATTCTTTTTCAAAAAACTATTCGGACAATATTTTAACTCAAAATCAGAGTAAAAATGGAGAAAATACACATATAAAATTACACTTAAGAGACATATCGCTTCCTAAAGGCGAAAAGAAGTTGATTGTTAATCTCATCGGCACGTCAAATTCAGTAATAAATTCCAAAGCAAGATATTTTTAGATGGCTACTATTATAAAATTAAAATGGGTCATTTTGGCCATGATTCTATCGGTTAACTGCGGTTGGTCACAAGAGTGTGACGTGGAGTGGATCGATTTAGACAACACCTCTTTTTCTGGAACCACACTCACAAAAACCGGTGGAATGCCGATGCTCATTCGGAGCAACGGATTCCGGCTGATCAGGACGGGTACCTCATTTATGAGGTCAGTTCGACTGATAAAAGCCAAATGATAGGCTTTACCGACACTAACACAACGGTTAGCGGAAGTGATATGGAGTTCCGCTATTATTTCACCTTCGATCCTTATAACATCAACGGCAAAGCTAGGATCTATGTTCATGGGGTAATGGTAAGCGCGGGTGCCAGATACTATGTAGGCGATAAGTACAGAATCAGAAGAACCGGAGATTCCATTTATTTTGAACGTATGGCATCC
>CAXBJE010000518.1:0-2429 GCA_963975525.1 uncultured Owenweeksia sp.
ACTTTGTAAAAGTGAAGGAAAACAAAATGCGAATTGCGGAGAGAAATTATACCTTACCGCTTTATACCGATCCGTTGAACCAACAGGCAACACCTGCAACAACGGTAGGCAGCGGTATCTATCTGGCCTTGGGTTCAGGGTTTAGCTTTGACAACGGGCTTGACTTCGTACTAAAGGTCACCTACATAAACAGCAAAATAAATTTGAACAATGTGGTGGAGGATAGGCTAAATGTGTTTATCCCGGCCATTGGGTTTACTAAGGTGTTTTAGGGTTGAATGAAGAACTTAGGAATTATATCCGGAACGAGAGTCACTCGACTCTAAAATAATGAATACCATTGTTCTTAATTTTATTACTAAAGTCGTTGACGTCTTTCGCAATAATTTGCCATGGTCCTTTCTCACCGCCAGTAAGTGCAACTACTGCAGGGTTTTCAATAGACCTCCTAAAATCAAGGCAAACGAAAACTTCATAATCTACTTGTCCAATACAAACCATTTTGTCTATATCAAGAAGGTGATCTGGAATATCACCCCCTCTATTTTTTGAAGAGTCGAGTCCAAAGCCTTCTCTTGCATACCCGTCAGAGTACACGTCATAAAAGCTTTCGATGGATTTGTGCATTTCAATTAAGCCTTTTGGAAAACTTTGAGTAAAACCTTTTGTAGCCTCATATGGAAGCCAATGATCTTCAATTATAATTTCAATCAAGTCCTTCGGGAGAGGGTGATTATTAATCCTGAGTTCAGAAAGTTCTTTGTCTGACCACCCAATAATATTCCAGATGTTCTCCCCAATGCTGTTGTCTAATAATAATTCATTGTAGTAATATGGACTGTTCTTAAAAGAGCCTTCTCCTAAGTTAAAGTATTCATCTTTTGAATCTATGCCACAGAAGATATGATGTTTGTATCCTATTAAATCATTGTTTGGAAGCCTGAGCTCACGTTTGTAACAGACTTTCCTTTTTGACATCAAGTGATTTTCAAAAATGTATTTTTTGACATCTACCACAATTATTTTGTGATCCTTCCAACATTTGATCCCTTCACTTTCAAAAGAGGGAGGTTTTTTACTGCAATGTAATTCTGAAATTTGCTTGAGGCTATATGATTTTAATTCCATCCGTATCTGATTTAAATATTCACCAATCCCATCAAGCCATCCCTCCCAAGCGATTTAAAAACACTGCCATTAGCCCCAATCAATTTCTTGGCTAAATGCGATTTATCCTCCTGCATCAATTGGATTTTTTCTTCAATTGTATCAGGGCAAATAAGGCGGGCGGCTATTACATGCTTTTCTTGCCCAATGCGGTACACACGGTCTATAGCCTGGTTTTCAACAGCAGGGTTCCACCAGGGATCAACTAAAAATACATAGTCCGCAGCCGTAAGGTTAAGGCCTGTACCGCCCGCTTTTAAGCTAATGAGGAATACACGGGTTTCTTCATCTTCCTGAAATTGCTTTACTACTGTACCACGGTTTTTGGTACTTCCCGTAAGGGTAACGTGTTTGATGTTTTCCTTCTTCAGTTCATTTTGAATGAGATCCAGCATACTTACAAATTGCGAAAACACCAACACCTTATGGTTTTTGGTAATGTTGCGTAATTGCTCCATCAAGGTTTGGATTTTGGCCGGAACTTCGCCATTCAGTTTGTCTTCACCTACCAGCTGTGGTGAATTGCAAATCTGGCGTAAGCGCGTAATGCCCCGCAGCACATGCATGGGGTTTTTGTCAATTTCATCACCATCATGTGCAGAAATGTATTCGCGAAACTCCTTTTCATAAGCATCATAAACCCTGCGCTGCTCCGGCCCCATTTCACAGAAAATGGTAATTTCAGTTTTTTCGGGAAGTTCTCGGGCTACTTCCTTTTTGGTGCGCCTTAGTATAAAAGGGCTAACCGTATCCTGCAAAGCCTTGGCGCTATCTCGCCTCTTAAATTTATCAATGGGCACAGCGTAAGTATGCCTAAAGAAGGTTTTGCTCCCTAACAATCCTGGACATGCAAACGAAAGCTGTGCGTACATGTCAAAAACGTTGTTTTCAATTGGGGTTCCGGTTATGGCCAGTCTGTTTCGGGCTTTAAGCAGGCGGGCCGCTTTATACCTTTGGGAGGTGGTGTTTTTTATGTTCTGAGATTCATCCAGAAAAATGTAATCAAACTGAAAGTTTTTAAGGAATTCAATATCTGTAACCAGATTGCTATAAGTGGTAATTACCAGTTCATGGTTTTCAAAGCCCTCTGTGCTTTTACTGCGGTTTGGTCCATGGTGGATATGATGATGAAGTTTAGGGGCGAACTTCTCCAATTCCGTTTCCCAGCTATGAACAAGCGAAGTGGGTAGTACCAGCAAATGGGTTTTTCGCCCTTGTTTCTCACGTAAGTGTAAAATAAAGGCAATAACCTGCAGGGTTTT
>CAXBJE010000519.1:0-2428 GCA_963975525.1 uncultured Owenweeksia sp.
TATTAAAACCGTTGGCAATCCAAAAAACAATATCAACAGACCAAAGCTCCAGGCCGCATTTTTTCTGCTGAAATTAAATTCATCCTGCATAAAGCCCATCCAGGGTGTACCCATGGCAAGAGAGGAGGTAATACCCGCAAAAAAGAGTAGACCAAACCAAAACACTCCTGCAAAATTGCTAATCACCGAGCCCCATTGATCAAACAGATAAGGCATGGTTTGGAAGGCCATACCGAACCCGGCATTCTCTTTTACCCAGTCAATACCCAAATAACCCGCAGCAATTGGAATTACAATAAGGCTACCCAAAACAACTTCCACAAACTCATTCATAAAACCAGCGGAAACAGCGTTTAAAGCAATATCATCCTTGGTTTTTAGGTAAGAGGAGTAACAATGCACAGTACCCATCCCTACAGAAAGAGTGAAAAACATTTGACCTGCAGCTGCAAGCCAAACTGTAGGATTTGAAAGGGAATCAAATTGAGGTGTCCATAAAAAATTAAGACCATCCCACGCACTGGCATCAGGGTGCTCCAATGAGGCCCCATCTGTACCAAGTGTTAATCCGCGAACAGCCAGAAAAGCACCAAATATCAATAGCATGGGAACACCAATCTTGGCGGCTTTCTCCACACCTTTTAGTCCCCTTGATAATATATAAGTATTGAGAGCGAGACACAAAACATAAAAAACCACAGCCTCATACGGTATGCCCGTGGTGGATTTGCCAATGGTTAAATATTTATTGAAAAATGCAGCAACACTGCCCTGATCCAACCCATTGAAGGTACCTATCACAGAGTGATATACATAGGACATAGTCCACGACTCAATGTAACAATAATAGGATGCTACAGCTATGTTGGTGAATATTCCAAAAACCCCAAAGTACTTCCAGAAACGGGCTTTACCCATAGTATCTAAAATGAAAGGGGTACTATGATTACCGGATTTTCCACCAAAGCGCCCCATGCTCCACTCAATCCAAAGGATGGGGATACCCATTAGTAAAAAACAAACCAGGTAAGGAATAATGAAGGCTCCACCTCCATTTTGAACAGCTTGTACCGGAAATCTTAGAAAATTACCCAGCCCTACTGCGTTTCCGGCCATCGCCAGTATTAGCCCAACGCGAGTACCCCAGGCTTCTTTATTGTTGCTCATTTAAGTTGAATGAAATCGTTAAGACTTGATTGGTATCAAATATAGAAATATTCCTTTCCCACAATAGCACCTATTTACAGGCTAATCATTTGACCAGCCGCCTTTTTTTTGTCATTATTGCAAATTCTCAAACAGAAAACCCACACAGATGTCCAAAAGCTACAAGCTAGTCGTTCTTTTAATCTTTTCTTTTTCAACGCTTTTCGCGCAAAATGCAACTTTAGAAATTGAGGAGTTGATACTTATTAACCCCTCTGACAAAATAAATGACGGAACAGCCGAAATAATAGTAAAAGGTGGAACTCCACCCTATAAATATTACTGGTCTTCACAGGGAACCGACACAACTGCACGTAAATCTAACGGACTATCTGAGGGTTATGATCACTCCGTAACGGTAAGGGATGCCACAGGAGCCGAGGTAAGCGAAACTTTTGAAATAGAAACCCAAGCCATAGCAGAAACATTCAACGGAACCTTCAAACCTCTTGTGGCAGCGTTTGCAAATGTTATTTTTTGGGATCCCTTTTATGCCATGGGCTTGTATGATAACCGTGTGCTAAATGATCAGGGACAGCCTGTTTATCATCCCAATGGAACGGTACGCACCAATCAAATCCCTTTTATTGTGGTTTGGCTAATTTTTGGTGCTTTGTTTTTCACCATCCGTATGGGGGGTGTAAACTTTTGGGGATGGAGGCACTCTATAAAACTCGTACGCGGAAAATTTGATGAAGATGATGCCCCAGGCGAAGTAACCCACTTTCAGGCTTTGGCCACTGCGGTAAGTGCCACCGTAGGTTTAGGAAATATTGCAGGAGTAGCAGTAGCCATTTCATTGGGTGGCCCTGGTGCCACTTTTTGGCTGATTATTGCCGGTTTATTGGGGATGGCTTCAAAATTTACCGAATGTACACTTGGGGTAAAATACCGTGATATTGGTGAGGATGGCGTTGTGGAAGGCGGGCCAATGCGCTATCTCCGTAAAGGATTGGCCAAAAGAAACATGGCCGGACTTGGAAAGGTGCTGGCCGTGCTCTTTGCTATACTGGCCATATTTGCCAGCTTTGGCGGTGGCAATATGTTTCAGGCCAATCAGGCCTATGAGCAGCTATCGGGCGAGTTTCCCCTTTTACAGGGAATGGGTCCGTGGTTTGGTTTGATACTGGCCATTTTGGTAGGAGTTGTAATTATTGGTGGTATTAAAAGCATTGCCAAGGTTACCGAAAAGATTGTCCCCTTTATGGCGGGCCTATACATA
>CAXBJE010000520.1:0-2423 GCA_963975525.1 uncultured Owenweeksia sp.
AGAAAGTCGTAGCCGAGTTCCAATCCAACATCTACGATGTAAGGTGATGCATCCTCACTAAGAAGGTACTCAAGTTTGTTTTCAAAAGTGATTACTCTAAATGATTCATTACCTGATACCAATATACCTCCTGACAGAAAGGGAAAGACATGAAGCCTTGACTTAGAGCCAAAGTTTATACTTGGACCAAAAGAGAGCTGAAGGAAAGCCGGATCGAAAGTGAAATGAAAGGTTCCTTTTTTCAAAAGGGTGTTATGATAAATGGAGGACGTGGATAAGCGGGTAACATAATCCAAGTCAAATCTAATCTGATACTTTGGAACCCATCGTTCTTTTTGTAGTAAATATGATATTCCAAGGTCAAAACCTTGGCCTGATTGGGTTGGAACGTCAAAATCATATCGATAACCAAGCAATGACAGACTACTAATGTTTCCTCCTACGCGAACTTTGAAATTGGAGTTTATTTTAGCTTTTGGCTTTAGGACCTCAAACGGTTTTTCTAAGCACTTGTTAACGTTAATTACAAACTTTTCGAGTTCCTGTTGGGTGAAATTTACATTTATGAGGCGCTTTTGCAACTCATCACACCCTAACGATGCAATGTAAAGTGCAGAAGTATACTCTTTTCTAGCAAAGAATTTAGTTGCATTACTTGATGAGAGTTCTTTGGTACTGTTTAATGCTGCAACAGTTCCGTCTGGATTTTGTAAGTAGAAAAGAGGAAAGTTGGATTTCAGATGAAATACTAAAAATGAGTAATGACCACTAATTGTTACTTCAACAAATGCTTTTTTGGTAATAATGGAGTCCCATACTTCTTTTGATGGATCATAAAAACCATCCAGATCATCAAGTGCATCCTGATTATAGGAGATTTTTAAAGCTCGCAAAAGACTGAACCCATTAAAAGCTGAAGAAATTTCTTTTGGCTGGTATGTAGTGTATGCGGCTTCGCTACTTGGCTTAAATACCACGGAATCTAACGGCCCAAATAGTTCTTGACCTACTTTAAAAGAACCTGGAATAGTATCACCCAAAGTAGTGACTATATATCCTTTTTTGGGCCCCTGACTATGGCATACGCCTGTAAACAGTATCGCCAGAATAATAAAATATCTCATAAATGATGGATAAGGCTTGTTGGTTAGAGGTGGAATTTTGGCTTATTGGATTTGCCCGTGATGGTTGGAAGTAACCTCAATCACATTTCCCGATTCATCATGTACCCTGATGGTGAAATTGAATAGCTCCCCGGTTTTGTAACTGGTTTTTCCCTTAAAAAAGTGTTGCTTTAAAAAGTTGGTGCTACCACCGGCCTGATGTGTAACGGAGTCAAAAAGCTTGATTTTACTGCCCTGAGCATCCACATTCCACATTTCCAGTACTACTTTTTCAAGCCCTTCGGCATCGGTAGCATGGTAAACCACTTCAATTCTAGAGGTGGTATCAGCAGTTGCAACGGTATCGTTATAAACAAAGTTTCCGGTTGGTGGATTGGCATCAACTACGTTGAAGTTTTCATCCACTACAGTGGAGTTGCCAGCTTTATCGCGGCAAGTAATTAATATGTAGTTAGAGCCTAAAATATCAACTCCTGCAGGAGGGTCAACCATAATTGTAAGGTTGTCTTTAACACCACTAATGCCCCGTTGGGTATAAAAATAAGGAGCACCTGCACTTACGTTTGAGCCCAAAGAAACCTCTACGTGCTTCAGTCCTTTGTCATCGGCAAACTCCAATTCAATCGGAATTTTTTCCTCAGCCTTAACATCTTTTACGGGTTTAATAATGGTTACAGATGGGGCCACGTCCTGATCAGGAGCGCCATCATCGCCACAAGCGCTTAAAAACAGGGTGGTAATCAGTATTACAAAAAAGTTTAAAGCCTTCATAGGGGGAGGTTTTGGGCGCGAAATGTAAAGATTTTAGCCAATTAGTCCGCAGACCTATCGATTAAGCGCTGATCTATTTGTTTACTGGCTTTAGCTCCAAGTTCGCGCAGCTTCTCAGTTCTTCGCACCAAATTTCCGGTACCATCGGTCAGTTTTTTCATGGAGTCCTGATACGTCTTTTGTATAGTACCCAATTGGTTACCGAGTTTCATAAGGTCTTCTGCAAAGGATGAAAACTTGTCGTAAAGCGCGCCTGCTTGACGAGCAATTTCCTCGGCATTTTTGTTTTGCAAATCCTGTTTCCAGATGTAGGATATGGTACGCAGCGTAGCCAACAGGGTGGTGGTGGAAACCAGTACAATGTTTCTATCCAGTGCCCGCTCATAAAGTTGAGGGTCTTCCTTTAGGGCCATGGTAAGAGCTGGCTCATTGGCTACAAACATCATCACATAATCCGGCTGGTTTATGTCATGCAGGTTTTGGTAGTTTTTATCTCCCAACCCCTTTATATGCGCATTGAGGCTATCT
>CAXBJE010000521.1:0-2422 GCA_963975525.1 uncultured Owenweeksia sp.
ACTACCGCAATGTTGGCAATGAAACCCGCCTCCTTCACAAATATCAAATTAAGGATTTACCCACCGCCTTTTTAATAGGTGTGAGGGCCTACAAGGGTTTTACCACCAAAAAACAGGGGTATGGCAGCAATGGTACCGGCCCCGATTTTTCCTTTTCGGATGAACTTAAAAGCAAGTCCGATTATGATTTTCCAAGTACTAATCTGGCAGCTTTCGCAGAAAACATCTTTAATATAAATGACCGCCTGAGTATTACACCGGGATTGCGATATGAATACATCCAAACCACTGCAGATGGGTTTTATGATAGCTCCGTTCGGCTTCCCCTTACGGGAGAAATAATTATCGATAGCTCCACCTACGAGATGCGCGAGAGTAACCGCTCCATATTGTTAGGAGGAATTGGTGCTGCTTACCGCATTAGTGAATTGCTGGAGCTGTACACTAATTTTTCGCAAAACTACCGTGCCATCACTTTTACAGATATGCGTGTGGTAAACCCCAGTGCGGCTGTTGATCCTAACTTAAAAGATGAAAAGGGCTTTAACCTTGACTTGGGAATAAGGGGAAATATCAACTCCATTTTTACTATTGATGCAGGTGTATATTGGCTGAGCTACACCAATAAAATCGGGAGCGTACAAACCACCTACATCGACAACTTTTTTGGGGAGCGCATTGTGCGCCTCACCACCAATGTAGCTGACGCTGAAATTTTAGGTGTGGAAACCTATCTGGAAACGGACATTCTGAAACTGGCGAAATCAAAATCCAAAAACTTTGGGCTAAGCCACTTCCTGAATTTTGCCTATACCAATGCCTATTATCACAATAGTAAAGAGACAGCTGTAGAAGGTAACCGTGTGGAATCGGTACCGGCCCTAAACCTTAAAACCGGCCTGCAAGGCAATTACAAAAAACTAAAGGGCTCTGTGCAGTTCACCTACCTCAGCGAGCAGTTTTCAGAAGCAACCAATGCTGAACGTTCTTCCACCGGCATTTACGGAATCATCCCCTCCTATTGGGTTTTAGATTTATCGCTTGCGTACGAGTACCGCAGGTTTTCTTTTGAAGGCGGTGTAAACAACCTCACCAACAACGCCTACTATACCCGTAGGGCTGTGGGTTATCCCGGGCCGGGCATTATTCCGGCTTCTCCGGTAAATTTCTATGTAGGAGTTGGGGTTGGGTTTTGAATCTAAGCTTCTTTAATTAATCTCTTTCCTTCCAAATCTTTACCGGCTTATAAATCCCATAATCACTAAAATCTTCAATCATTACCTTACCGCTAGGCCTCAGACGAAAGTGAACCACCGAATTTAAATGAAGGGCGCTACCGCCAAATAATAACTGTTTACATGAATCTGAACTACTGATGTTTCTTAATATGATGGCCCTAACTTTTACTTCTTCTAACCTCTCAGGCTCCTTTTCCTTACCTCTTAATATAACATTGCCCTTTACAAATCCTATTTGAGGAGCGGGCCACTCGTTATGTGGTGGATCTAATGTGATATCATAAAAGATGAGGCTATCCTTAGTTTCCCTAAACCGACCGAATTCACCAGTCATATTTGCTGATCCAACCCTACCATGTACCAAGTAATTTTTTTCGGTAACTTCAAAACCTTTGTGTTCATATACTTCTTCCCCCTTCAATTCTAAATACGCCTTATTATCAACAGGCGACTCCATATCCACATTAATTAAACAGAGACTTTGAGCACTCGGTATTTCCTCAAAAAAACCTGAAGAAAGATTTTCAGCTTCTTGAAGTGAAAAGTCCTCGGCTGAATCAAAAATCGCATGTCCTGACAAACCGCCATCTGTTATTAACCCCATAGCCATGTAATGGTAAATAACATATCGGCTATCTTTAATTCTTTGCTTATCAAGTTCCAATAGTTCAAAGTTGTCATCAATAGAACAAGAACCCGCAATGATTATTAAAACAAAAACAGATATAATCTTTTTCATAAGCCGTAAAATCTCAAATCAGTACCCAACCAAATCTAATTACTTCCGCACAAGATATTCCATCTTCTAATCATCCCTAGCTTTGTTGAACTTATAACATCTACTTTACCCTATAAGAAGCCATACTAATATGCTTTCAATGTCTTTATGGAACTTTGCACGAATGTTTTCTAATCAATTGTTGCGATATCCAGGCTTGCACGGATATCATCTCTTTCCAATTCAGGATGATCCTCGATAATTTGGTCAAACGTCATTCCTGAACCCAACATATCTATAATAACCTCAACAGGCCAGCGCATACCCCTAATACAGGGTTTGCCATGGCACACTTCGGGATTTATGGTAATGCGGCTCAAAAGATTCATGGATTTGTTCTTTAAATGATAACTCAAATTTAGCGATAATAATCTCTAAGATTAGCTTTGCAACAATTCTAAACTCT
>CAXBJE010000522.1:0-2415 GCA_963975525.1 uncultured Owenweeksia sp.
TTAAACTAAATGCGCTGATAATTCCTACACGTATGACTTCAAATTCCTACATTTAGCTCCTTAATACTCAAAACCACATTTATGAAAAAGATTACTCTGGGGATTCTCGTATTACTGGCGTTTACTTTCAGCGCTAAAGCAAGTCACTTAATGGGAGGCGAAATTGTAGTTAAAGTTGATTCTAACAACACTGCCTATTTTACTTTAACCCTTTACAGGGATGGGAATCCTGGCTCTGCTGGTCTGGGCCAAACTACATCTCTTCAGATTTCACAAATAGGTGTTTCCATACCTAACGTTACCCTTCAGAGAAGTTCTCAAACAACATTGGCCTCTTCATATCTTACCGAAAAACATGTTTACACGGGTTCCATTACTTTACCTGGGAATGGTCTCTTTACAGCATCTTTTAGCTTGTGTTGTAGAAATGGTGCCATAATGAATGGGCCTGCAAATACGGGCTTCTACCTTTCAACAGACTTTACGTCTTATAATATCCTAAATAGTCATACTCCAGTTTTTCTTAATGATCCAATGGTTACATTTCCATTAGATACGGTTTGGAGCTATAATCCACTTCCGTTTGATGCGGATGGCGACTCTTTACATTGGAAGTTGGATACACCTATGAGTGCCAGTGCAACAAATATTTCTTCCTACACCGCTCCTCCCTCTAATCCAAATGGACTATTCGCCATGAATGCCCAGACAGGGGAAATTAGATGGTCTGCCTCACAGGTGGGAAATTATGCCGTTTCTATTTTAGTAGAGGAATATCGTGCAGGTATTAAAATAGGAGAAATGAGAAGGGATATGCAGCTAATTGTACTCCCAGATTCGTCTTCAATGAACATGATTAGGCCATCAACACCATTGGTAACAAATACCGCTGGTCAACCTTTAAATGTTTCTTTTCAGGTAAAATCTTCCAATCCTCAAGCAACTCTTGGCCTTTCGTCTATTGGTGATCCATATCAAATAGTTAATTCCAACGCAAATTTTGCAGTTTCAGGGAGCGGAACATCGACCCTATCGGGAACTTTCACATGGACACCTGCGGCATCTGATGCTCGAGACAGACCTTATAGAGTGGTGGTAAGAGCCACAGATGGCAAATTTTCCTATGATTACACTTTGTTGATTTCAGTTGCAGCAAATAATGTAAGCCTTGAAGGCTATAATAAAAGTAATGGCCTGACTCTATACCCAAACCCTAGTAACGGAATGATAACAGTAGGCTTAAAGGATGTAGATCAGCCTTCGTACTTGCTTGAGGTTTTTGATATACAAGGAAATCTAGTAAAACAGCTTAACGTTAATAGCAGTGATCTTTCCAGTGAACTTAAAGTTCAAATTGAATCTGGAAAAGGCACTTACATTTTGCGCTTAAACAATAGTAACGAACTAAGTAAAACCTTGATTATAGAATAACTTATTGTGTTTGTTTTGATTTCCTTAGGGTCGGCTTAGCCGGCCCTTTTTTATTAGATATTAGGCAGATGCCGTATTGAAACGTACTGTCATTGTTTGGTTTCTTTGAGCCAACTAAAAAGCTAACACTTATGAGATTTTCAACTGTAATGGCTCTTCTGTTTGTTGGAGTATTAATGTCGTGCGAAAAGAAAGAAGACACTCCGGAATCGAGCGGTACGGCTTGTAATGACGCTGCATTTTGCATGGATTATGGTACTGTAAATAAAAGTGGAAACGCCACATTATCAGAGCCTCCTGGTGGCAGATATAGAATTTACTGGGAGAATACCAGCGGTTCAACATTTGAGCAGGTAGAACTTGATATTTATGCCTCCGCCACTGGAAGCTATAGTGTAGACACTAATGCCACGGCAGATAAGGCAGTGTTTCAATACTTTTCAAATACTTCAGGAACCAATAATGGTGTGAGTGGCACGGTAAACGTAACTCAATTTGACCCGAATGGCAATGGCTTGTCAGGAGATTTTATGGTAACAACACAAAACGGAACCAAGGTAACCAACGGTCACTTTGTAAACGTAAAAAAATGAACCAGACCTTTGCCTAATTAACCGGAAGGCGGCCTCAGGGCCGCTTTTTTTGTTTCTAATGTCTAAGAATAAGCCTTAACTCTCCTGTTCATAATCCAGAACCAAAGTGGAGGAATAGTACTTAAAAGCATCATTCCCGGATAACCGGTAGGCATTTGCGGACTCTCGTCATAGGAGTCAAGAACCTGATACTTTTTATGCGGATAGGCATGATGATCGCTATGACGGGAAAGTTCAAAGAGAAAAATTCTCCCCAAAATGTGGTTCGAATTCCAGCTATGAACAGGAGTTGTTTTCTCGTATCGAACTTCAGAAACCTTTTTTCGAGAAAGGCCATAGTGCTCTATGTAGTTTACCGTCTCCAGCAATAGAATACCAAAAAATGCAGCCA
>CAXBJE010000523.1:0-2413 GCA_963975525.1 uncultured Owenweeksia sp.
TTTTTTCTACTGGAGGTTCTTCAATCAACATTTTGGCAATTTTATTGGCATTGCCTTGCGGGTTGCCATCCGAGAAATTGGTGAGCACGACTATACTTAGTTTTTCTTCAGGATAAACAGCGGCAAACGACCTGAAACCACCAATGGCCCCACCATGCGAAATCCTCTTCTTTCCTAAATGGGTATCAATGTCAACCCCATAGGCATACGAGTTTGGGGTGCCATCATTAAAAGGGTCAAGGGTTTGCAATTTCGCAAAGGCCGATTCCCAACCTTTTTGCGGTGTGGAAAAGTTAGACAACCACTTAAGCAGATCATCTGTATTGGAGTGAATATTTCCTGAGCCGGTATAGCCCCAATACTCAACAGCACGCATAAATTCGGTGCGGCCATAGTAAGAGGTGGCATTGTTAGCAACCACACGGTTGTATTTATCTTCTACATAGGTATTGGGCATTCCTAACGGATCAAAAATGTTGGCCTTCATCCAGGATGTAAATTGTTGGTCGGTTATATTTTCAATAATATTCACCATAAGCATATAGCCTGTATTGCAGTACAGGTATTCATCTCCAGGTTTAAAGTTCAGGTCCTTTTGCTTAAGCATAAAGCGGTTGAGGTCAGCATTGGTTCTGGTGTCGTCACCTCGCCAGCCAGCCAGCTCAAGTAAAGCATGTAGGCTGCGTAACCCGCTAGTATGGTGTAGTAAGTGGCGGATGGTAATCTCTTCACCAAAATCGGGCAACTCTGGAATATGTTTTCGGATATCATCATCAACGGAGAGCTTTCCCTGTTCTTCAAGCAATACAATGCCCATAGCCGTGAACTGCTTGGAAACAGAGGCTATATTGAAAATGGTACTTGTGGAGTTGGGCACCAAGTACTCCAAACTGGCCAATCCAAAGGCTTTGGAGTACACTACCTTGTCGTATTTCATTACAGCTATGGAACCCCCGGGGTGGTTAGGAGCATTCCATTCTACAAACAACTTGTCTATTTTTTGTGAGACCGAATCCGGGAGCTGAGCCCTAAGAGTAATGCTAACTAAAACAAGGAGAATGATGCTGGCCAGGGCTTTGATTTTCATGCGTTGAGAACTTTGTTTAAGCAACGTTAAAAATATAAGGGCTTATAGGCCAATTAATCGCTGTTAATCTTTTCCAAACATTTCAATGGTGTAGGTCAATAATTCCTGTCCGCCATACTTGCCGTGCCCGGGAATTACAATTTCAGCTTCATGGTATTTTGATTGCACCTGACGAACGGTTTCTGACCAGGCCTTGGTATTGGCATCTTCCAGGTTGCCTTTGCCAGCACCAACTGCTTTAATCAGGCACCCGCCAAACAATACCTTCTCAGCAGGGAAGTAGCCCACAACATTGTCCTTGGTGTGGCCTTCGCCTAAATATTCAGTAATTACCTTTTTGCTGCCCACGGTAAGTTCCATATAATTATCAAACCCATTTTGAGGTAAGTTGGCACTATCGGCTTTGGCCAGATGTATAGTTTGCACATTGGCATAAGATGGAATAGCCCGTTCGTGAAACTCTGCTAAACCGCCCAGACTCGGTTTGTAAATAGGAGGTATGTAAAAAAGTGCTTTTTGTGAGCTGCTCTATTTTGAGGGCTTTACTTTGGTGAGAGAAAGTAGCCTCCGGTGTTTTACAGGCGGTGAGGATGAGGAATAAGAGGAGGAGGGGGAAGGTTTTCATAATAGCTTGCGGATAGCTTAATATTCATTTTATGAAGAGTTCCCAGCGATTATTCGTTTGGTTTTAGATAATCGTCTATACTATTGGCGTCCATCACCATTCTTGAACGCCAATCAACCAAAACTAAATCGTACTTATTCATTACGGATTTCATTTCAGTTTTAAAAGTCTCTAATTCGTCCCATGATGATAATCCATAAAAAGAAAGAGCCGTCACTTTTGAACCTCTAAGCAGACCATATAATTGGAAATTCAAGATGTTAAAATATATACCATGATTCACTCTCCCATATTGGCTGAATGATAAACTACCAGTTTTAAATGAGCTGAATGACCTTTTTAAATCCTCTAATTCAATTCCTTTATCAAGAGGATTATGGATTAGTTTTCTTACATGAAGATTTTTAAAAGCAGTCATATTTTCTCCAACATCAACAGATTCATTTTTAATGATCCAGTTTATCGAGTCAATTTCTTGTTTAATGGAACTTTGATGTTTTTTAAGAATGAATTCAAGTTGTCTCCAGTCATCTTCCAGAATTTCTAAATTCAAAGAATCTATTGGTTGTTCATTCGTGCTTGGTAAGGTATTCTCAATAGTCGAAATTGTCATCAAGATATCATTAGGATTCATCATCTCAACCTTACCTTCTTCTGTTTCAGGTTTTGACTTATCGCTTTTTGAATTGCAACCGAAGAAA
>CAXBJE010000524.1:0-2413 GCA_963975525.1 uncultured Owenweeksia sp.
CATCTTTTGCTGAGTGATGAATTTCGAAATAACGATGGTTATCCGGCCTTAACCCTATCATTACCAAATCAGGATGATGTAGCTTGCTAATATCCGCACCTGAACCGGTTTGACTAAATTGATGCACACCATACGGCTCAAATAGATCTCTAAACTCTCTAACCTGCTCCCTTTGGTTATCAGGTGCAACAATGCTTATTCCTCTTGGAGTAAAGCCGCCAGCGTCCGACTCCATTGCTACAACATGTTTAGTTTCATCAGTATCAAAAGCCTTGGCATAAACTGTGGCGCCATTTAGCCCAAATTCTTCATTCATGAAAAATACAACTCTAATTGTACGAGAGGGTAAAAGGCCGGTTTGTTTTAATAGCCAGGCGGCTTCCAGCGAATGCATACACCCGGCACCATCGTCATGAGCGCCAGTTCCTAGATCCCATGAGTCAATGTGGCCCCCAATTAAAATGACTTCGTTTGATTTTGAAGTCCCCGGCATATCAGCAATAAGGTTGTAGGATACCACGCTGTCCTTCATTTGGCATTGCATGCGCATAAAAAAGTCAATGCTGTTTTCCTGCAAATGTCTGCTTAGTAATTCGGCATCAGCTGTACTAATAGACATAGCCGGTATTTGCCTTAGGGCACCCTTGTAGGTCATGCTCCCCGTATGGGGGAATTCATTGATAGTTGCACTTAATGATCTTGTAACCACAGCCACTGCTCCTTTTTTAGAAGCTTCCACTGCTCCGGCATAACGCTGCTTTACAGCGCTGGAATAGGAGAAAAAAGTGTTGATGAAAGAAGGATCCATCTTAATGTTGAAAAAGGCGATTTTACCTTTCAACTCATCTTTCATGGCATCTAATTGCTCAAATGAGTGTATTTCTACTATTGGAGCGGTTAGCCCTTTTAAAGGAGTGCCTACTGAGCCACCAAGAGCAGTACAACGCATGTAATATTTTTTATCTCCAATACTGTAATGAGCCACCTCTTTAGGGCCTCGCACCCATTGAGGCACAGTTACCTCTTGCAGTTGGGTTTTAAAACCAAGTGAATCAGCCTTGTTCTTGAAGTAGATTACAGCATCGGTTGCCTGTGCGCTACCCGTAAGGCGGCTGCCAATATTGGTGAGTTGGGTTAGCCATTCATAGCCCTTATTCTCACTTAGTGCAGTGGAGTATATTTTCTTAAGTGCTGAGGCGTCACTCAAAGTGTCCTGGCCACCGGCAAACGACACCTGAAGAATCAGTACAAGAAGGATGAAGGTTTTTTTCATAAAAACTAAGGCGCAACAGCCTGCATTAAATATCCGCAAATAAGGGCTCCATAGGTACCAAGTGCGTAACCTAAAACAGCAAGTAAAACACCTACCGGTGCTAAGCTTGGATGGAATGCTGCGGCAACAACTGGTGCAGAGGCCGCACCCCCAATGTTGGCTTTACTACCTACTGCTAAAAAGAAGAAGGGGGCCCTTATCAGTTTGGCCACAATTACAAGTAATGCAACGTGAACAATCATCCAGGTTAGTCCCACAAGGAAAATTCCGGGGTTATCCAAAATGGCAAGGACGTTCATTTTCATCCCGATGGTTGCTACCAAGATGTAGATAAATACGCTACCAACTTTGCTGGCACCAGCGCCTTCGTAATTTCGGGCTTTGGTAAAACTCATTGCTATACCAAATGTGGTTGCCAATACAATTAACCAGAAAAAGCCGGAGCCTAGACTAAAGGTTTCAGCTAAGTAAGGTGCATTAGTTTCTATCCACGGTGCAATAAGGTCGGCTCCAAAATGAGCCAAACCAGTGAACCCAAGCCCGATACCAACTATTACCATCAAATCAGTAAAGCTGGGGATACGGGCCGTTCGCTCGCTAAATTCCTGCATGTGGTTTTGAAGAGTCTCCACAGCGGAAGCATCGGCCTTGAAGAACTTATCGATTTTGATGGCTTTTCCAACTCCAAGTAATAAAAAGAACATCCATACTTCTGCTACAATGATATCAACCGTAATCATTATGGAGTACATACCTCCGGTAATGAGATTGTCATCACCTTTAAAAATCTCATACATGGCCGCCTGATTGGCACCACCGCCAATCCAGCTACCAGCAATGGTAGTCATACCACGCCAAACCTCATGGGGGGCAACTCCACCTACTATATCTGGAGCAATGGCCGAGAACAGTAGAATGGCCAATGGCCCGCCAATAATAACCCCAATCGTTCCTGTGATGAACATAATTAGCGCCTTTGGCCCCAGCTTAAATACTTCTTTTAAACTAATGCTCAGGGTTAGTAATACCAAGCTGGCTGGCAGTAAATAGCGGCTCGCCACAAAGTAAAGCTGTGAGGAACCAATAAATGGTTTTAGAAGATCTTTTGGTACTTCATTTAATAGCACAAAATTTTTGAAA
>CAXBJE010000525.1:0-2397 GCA_963975525.1 uncultured Owenweeksia sp.
CAGTTACCCTTTCATATTCCTCGTCTTTTAAAACCATTGGGTTGTCACTAACCTCCGCAAGAGTTTTTGAGTAGTGCCGCTGATTTTCAAAAGTAAAATGAACCATTTCCTGGCCCATGTTGAGCAGGGTAACACCGTCTTCTTCCATAGTGTTTGCAAGTTCTCCCAACGGCTCACCAGTTTGCAGCTTTATGGCACTTTGAAAAGAAAGTGCAAAGGCCGCATAAAACAAATCACCGGTTTGCCGGCCTATTAAATAGGCTTGTTTAAGCTGAGGAAGGGATTCAATAAGGCTATTTTTCCAAAAAGACAAAAAGGCGTAGAAGATTACCTTAACCTTAGTTTTTACCACTTTGGCATCCAGCTTTTCGGCCAGTTCCATACCCATTTTACCAAAGCGATAGCCTTTTTCTAAATCTCCCATAAAGGCAATCAGAGCAAAACCATAGGAGGCATAGGAGTTAGGGGAGTAAATGGAGTTACCATACTTCAACGACAGTTTAACCTGCCTAAAAAACACAATGGGCAATATATCAGTGGCGAAGCCATAGATACTGATAGTAGCCATTACAGTGAGTTTAACAAAGGCCTTAGCCCTGTCATCCTCCATCATGGGCAGATTTGGAATGTCCTCAATTTTCTTGTTCCTCAATTGCCACTTTACTCCGGCAAACTCTTTTAGTATGGTTAGTTTACTGGGGTTACGCTTTATGCCATAGCCAATTTCATCAAGAGCTTTTAGCAGATAGTCTATGGTTTCACTAAACTGATGTGTTTCACTTAAGTGGTTAAGCATTATTTCATGTGCCCTAACCCTGTCGTTGATGTTTTTTGCCTTGCTAAGGGAAATTTCAATCCATCGCTCTGCGTCTTCGCGTTCGCCAAGCATCATACCTGCCTCGGCAGCTTCGTGGTGCAGTCTTAAAGTAGGTTTATAGTGATTACTCCAGTCAGATTCATCCACTGCATGAATGGCCTCTTTGAAAAAGTCATGCGCCAATTGAAATGAGGCGTTTTTTTTTGCCTCTAAACCAACTTTTAGATTAAGGTCAATCACGTATTGGCGATCTGCTTTAACGTGGTGGTCTTTACCTAATTTATAGTGGCGAGCCAGTTCAAAAAGATCCAGCATCTCCTGTGACTTTTCGGCTACAGGCCTTAAAATACCTGCGAGCTTATAATGCTGTTGACCAACATCTTCTGTGGAAATTAACTTGTAGGCGGTTTGCTGAATTCTATCGTGAGTAAAAATGTAGGAACTGGAGCCAAAGGGTTCTATAAAATGTTCACTTATAAAAAACTCTAATGCTACTGAAATACTTTGATCATCAAAGTCGGAAATTGAGCATAGGAGCGACTTGGAAAAGGGATTCCCGATAATGCTGGCAAAGCTTAAAATTGACTTTTGCTCAGGAGTAAGGTTGTTGATCTTTTCCGTGATGTAATCAATGGCATTATCCGAAATCTGTACCCCATTTACCCGGGTTTTGTCCCAAACCCAGGATTTGTGTTTAGAGCTGTATTGAAGGATACCTTGCTCTTGAAGGTTGTTTAAGAAACTCCAGACAAAAAATGGATTTCCCAGAGTTTTGGCATGTATAAGTTCACTTAATTCCGTGCTGTTTTCAACCTTAATAGAATCCTTCACAAAGTTTTTTACATCGTTAATAGAAAGGTCTTTAAGCTCAATATCAATGGTGTCTGGCCTTTCAGAGAGAATGTCATCTTTGTATTTCTCAAACCATTTTCCATCCTGAGCATCACCGGTGCCATAGGTTCCGATAAACAAAAAGTGATCGGCATACCTGTTTCCAACCAATGAAATAAGAGTTTTTATGGAGGCTTGATCTGCCCATTGCAGATCATCGAATATTAGGATTAATGGGCGGGTAGGAGAGGCTACTTTTTCTATTATCTGTTGAAACAGAAAGTTTATCCGACTTTCCGTTTGAATACTTGTTAAACTCGGGCTTACCGGCCCATCCTCAATTATCCATTCAAAATCGGGAACCAATTCAGTAAGTACGCTTCCAATTTCACCAACGGCCCTATTTAAAATTTTCTTCCATTGAATGAGTTCTTCATCAGGCCTGGAAAGAATAAATGTTGAGAATTCCCGAAGGGCACTAACCATGGCTTGGTGGGGTATATTTTGCCCCATTCGTTCAAACTTTCCTGTTAGTACTAGTGCTCCCTTGCGTTCTGCTTCTTTCTTAAACTGTGAAACTAGAGTTGTTTTGCCCATTCCAGCTTTACCCGATATAAGACAAACCTCACTTACATTCTCTCGGCCAATGGCTTCAAACAATTGGTTAAGCTGCGCTAGTTCTTTTTGCCTACCATAGAGTTTTTCCGATGGGTAAAATTTTTCAGCACTGTCTTCCCGCCCTAGTTCCA
>CAXBJE010000526.1:0-2388 GCA_963975525.1 uncultured Owenweeksia sp.
GTCCAGTTAGGTCCATCAAAATTTTCGGTATAGGGTGCCGTAACTGGGTTACAAAGGGTTGCAGCCTGCACAGGGCCGTCCCAAAAACTTACATCTGCAATACCACAACTATCTCTTACTTGAAATTCATAATTAACACCGGCTGCGAGACCTGTAACAACAAATGGATTAGAAGATGCACTCAACATAGTAAAAGGTCCGGTTGACCCTACCACTCTATAGCCTACTTGCCAATTAGTTGCTCCACCGGTAGTCCAGCCGAGTGAGACCGAAGAGTTTGTTACAATACCTGTAGTCAAGCCTGTAGGAGCCGGACAGGTGGGCGGTGGCACATGGTGAACAACAATTTTCCAAGTGCTATCTAATACACGCTGCACATTTGTACCACAAGCTGGTGCTCCGCCAAAAGTTCTAAAAGTGTGCAGAAAAAATGGAAGTTGTCCGGAAGCATTAATGCCATTGGCAATATTTAGCCCTTGGCGGGAATAACTAAACACACCAGCTGAATCCCAGTTAGGGTCACCAAAAGTTATTGTAGGTTCTTTGGTTAGCGTATTTATATATTGAAGATATGACCCTTGTTCGGAAACCCAGCCGTTACCGGATGGAGGAGCTTCTATTTGATAGTATACATCAACCCCAGTCACGTAATTACCAACAGGGATATTTACTACAAGAGTATCACTACAACCAAAACTCTCATCTGTAAGTGTGATTGCATTTTGAAACTCTGTAGAAAGTGCCGAGTTTATATAGGTTGAACTATCTGTTTGGGCAAAGGTTGTTGATACGAACATCAACAAGAAGGTTAAGGATTGTAGGATTCCTCTCATTATAATCGGTTATATTCCAGCAATTTAGAACAAAAACCAATGAGTTTTACGATAAATATGCTTTCCCCATCTTTTACTCAACAAAAAGACCCGACCAAAAAAGGATTGATCGGGTCTTTTCTATCGGAAATCAGAAGTTACTCCTTAATAAGCCTATATTTAAATACCCTTCCATTAGAATGAATCTGGATAATATAAATACCCCCGCTGAAAGAAGAAAGGTCAATCCTTGATTCACTTTCTGCATTATCAATTTCGCTTAGCAACTTTATTAATCGACCTGTAGCATCAACTATTGTGATTTCATCTACATTCAAATCGTTCTCATCCCAATTTACCGTTACAAAATTGCTTGCCGGATTTGGATAAATTTCCAGTGAGCTACCAATACTAAACTCATCCACCCCAATTTGATTTAATTTAAAGGTTTGGATACTCACATCACCACAGGTATTGGTAACCTTTAGCGTAACCTTATAAAACAACCCTGGTGTAAGGTAGGTATGTTGAGGCATTATTTGACCCGTTACCAGAGGGCTACCATCTCCAAAGTCCCACTCGTAGCTTACTGCATTTTGAGATGCTGAGCCATCAAATTGGGTTTTCATACCAGCACTGGTTGTAGAAATAATATTGTAAGTCCAACTTGCCTTTGGCGGAAGACAAACCTTTACGTTTTTGGTAATCTTAACACTATCTCCACAAGCATTGTAAACCGTTAGAGTTACGGGCTTGGTTCCGGGGCTAGGGAATTTGTAATTCACCATTTGCCCCATCATGGCAAAGCCGTTTAAATCCCATACATAAGAGGTTGCATTTGTTGATGTTGATGCATCAAAGCTTACAGTGTCTCCATTTGCTGTAAATGTAAAATCAGCCGTAAGTGTATCGCAAACCTGGATGGTATCAACAAACTGTGCCGTTGAGCCACAGTCCGAAAAGGTACTCATTGTTATAGTATAAATACCTGCGCCAGCATAATTATGTGAGGGGTTACTACCGCTAGTACTGTTTCCATCTCCAAAATTCCAATGAAGTGAATCAGCATTTACGGTTCCTGCTGAGTTGAAATTAACTCCTAACCAACTTTTGATATTAGTAAAAGTTGGAGTAATTGGAGGACAAACCAATGTAGTTTTACTTCCGTTTATCCATTGGCTAAACAGGGCGGTCCCGCAGCTGTCACGTACATAAACATCATAAGCTGTATTACTTGTAAGCCCGGTTACCACCAATGGAGAATTTACATTGTAATAAGTTGTTCCACTTCCCTGCGGTTGACCGCTTAATACAACTTCAACCTGCGAATTTCCATTGCCAATCCAGTTTACGGTAAAACCTGTTGGCGTTGTTGAGCCAATAACAAGGTTAGTTGGATCTCCGCACAATGTTGTTCCGGGATCGCCATAAATGCTGACGTTATCAATGGCGATATCTCCATTAAAGCCATTGTTTGTTCCAAAAAACTTAAGGCGAATAGTATCACCTTTATAGGCATTTAAACTAATGGAATCATACTGCCAAGCGGCTAGATTGGAACTTTGCTGTTGACCAT
>CAXBJE010000527.1:0-2387 GCA_963975525.1 uncultured Owenweeksia sp.
GTTTCGGTTATCACCGGATGGCTGCTGTTTAACGAAAATATTTCGCGCATCAATAAAATCGGAATTATTCTTGCTCTGGTTGCGATCTTTTTAATTGCTTACGAAAGACTGTTTTAATGCATCAGGAAGAAGCCATAAACGAAGATCACTTTTTTACCATTAAAAAAAATGGTAAAGGCTTTTACAAAGAAAAAGGAAGCAAGTTTTTGGGCTACGCCTACCATGTAAGTAGTGTAGATGAAGTAACCGAAAAGCTGAATGAGCTTAAAGCCAAATATCATGATGCCCGCCACTTTTGCTTTGCTTATCGGATAAATCCCGAAAAGCCTGAAGTGCGCGCCAATGATGACGGAGAACCTTCCAACTCAGCCGGAGCACCTATTTATAACCAGATTTTATCCCATGAACTTTGGAATTGTTTGGTAGTGGTGGCACGGTATTTTGGAGGAACCAAACTGGGAGTATCAGGCTTGGTAGGCGCTTATAAAGAGGCGGCATCTGAGGCCCTGAAAAACTCCAAAATAGTAGAAGAATATTTAGTTGAGGAAATCCTAATAAAGTTTCCTTACAGCCAAATGAATGATGTAATGCGTATAATAAAGGACATGGAAGTTTCAATTATTAAGGAAAATATGGGCCTGAATGGCGAATACTTGTTGGGGGTTCGCAAAAGTGATTATCAATTGCTTACTGAAAAACTAGGTGCGTTTCATCTTATCGAAATTCTGTAATATTGCAACGCATGAAAAGACTGGCAACTTTAATTCTATTATTGACTTTTGGCCTTACTTATGGACAAAAGCAATTGGCTGTTGGTAACTATTCCGCCAGCGATGTCTTTTTTGAAACCACAAAACCAGTTATTAAAGTAACCAACATTGCCGAAGCAGATATTCCTCAGGTACTGCAAAGTGAGGCTAACTACCCTTCAGATATTTCTCTTATACTTTTTCACAAAATAGAAAGCAAGGCACTAACCCATTTCCATTATTATCTCTATAAAAATGGTTTTAGGGTATTTGGGGCTCAAGCCCATGTGGGTATTGATAAAAACAAAAAAGTTAAGATTTGTGAACTGCCCATTTTACCAGCACTAAATGGTTCTCAAGAATTTCCTGTGGCAGGCACCGATGAAAACGTAAAAAATTACATTGGCGCTGAAAACATCACGAAAGCTGAACAAGTGTGGTTTACCGATGGTAGTGATTACCTAAAGAAAGGTTTATTAGTTACGTTGCATGGTCCGGAAACCCTTCATCAGGAAGTGTTGGTTAGTGGTAATGAAATAATTTCTCAAGCCGACCTTCATAAATATCTGCATGGACCTAATGATAGTATAGTATCGGTACGGGTTTTTACCCCAGACCCGGTATCATCTGCCCAGGTAGCTTATGCAGCTCCTTATAATGATAATGGCGACCAAACCAATGCCCAGCTTGAAGCGGAGCAAAAAACAAAATCTTTGGCTGTAGCTTATGAGAGTGGGGCTTACCAAGCCAAAAACGATCATTTGGAAATACTGGACTTTAGCGCGCCAAACATTGCTCCGGTATCATCTAGTACCGAACAAATGCATTTTACCAGAGATCAAAGTGGTTTTGAGGACATGAATGTGATGTATCATATTACGACTCAAAAGGAGCACATGATATCTCTTGGATATCCCAATATTCCCGATTATAAAATTCAAGTTGACCCACATGCCATTAATGGGGCCGACCAGTCATTTTTCTCAACTGCATCAGTACCTGGTAAGCTGTATTTTGGCGAAGGAGGTGTTGATGATGCTGAAGATGCGGATGTAATTATACACGAGTATATGCATTCGGTAATGTACGTAGCAGCTCCATCAAGCACTACAAGCACCGAGCGTGGTTGTATTGAAGAGGCCATTGGAGACTACTTTGCCGCATCCTATTCAAGAACCATTAATAACTACAACGATGGTTGGGTTTTTAATTGGGACGGCCACAACGAGTTTTGGCCCGGACGTGATGTTTACAGTACTAAAGATTACGGTCAGGAATCATTTAAGAACAATAATATATACAGTCATACAGACCTGTTTGCATCTCCCTTAATGGAGATTAACAAGAAACTTGGGCGCAGCGCTGCTGATGCCTTGGTGCTTGAGGCCATATTTAACCTTACTCAAAACACCACAATGCCCCAAATGGCGGGTTATATTATATTGAGTGACTCACTTCTGAACAATGGAGTGAATTATCAAATAATTTATGATGCATTTGTTAGAAGGAACATCATACCTACCAGTTCTTTGGGAGAATATGCCTCCGCCAAGGATTTGATACAAGTATATAACACCATTGGCTTTTCCGTTGGGGAACCTTTGATGATCAGATCAAACGACCTGAATATTACTTCCT
>CAXBJE010000528.1:0-2382 GCA_963975525.1 uncultured Owenweeksia sp.
ATTTAAAGGGAAAATCTCTCCTTTTAATTGATGATGACTCCATGAATCACGTTTTGCTGAAGCCAAGCCTTGAAAGGTGGGGATTGTCTTTTGATTCGGCTTATAATGGAGAGGAGGGAACAACTAAAGCACTAAAGTATCACTACGATTTTATTCTGGTAGATCTTCAGATGCCGGGAAAAAGCGGTGAGGAAGTGATTGAAGAGTTGAGTGAAAGAAATCACATTAATGCAGAAGCCAAAATAATTTTATGTACGGCAAACGCTATGGTTAAAAGCTTTAAGCCAGAGTTATTAAAACTTGTAGATGCATCCTTGCTAAAACCTTTTAAAGAACATGAGGTGGCTCAGTTATTAGGAGGTCTTACCTCAGAGAATACGACCAAATCTCCAATTAAGATTATGAAAAAAGCTAAACCACTTTATTCCCTCACTAACTTCAGGGCCTATGCGGGTGACGATCCTGAGGTGCTTATGCAGTTTTTAATTTCATTTATTAAAACGAATCATGAAAACCTGGATTTTCTGCAAAAGCACTTTGATAATCAGGATTATTCAAACGTGGGGGATACTGCACACAAAATGAAGAATACATTTGGGCAGCTTGAGGCTTGGGCCGTAATGGAGCAACTGATAGAGCTTGAAAAGCTTGTAGACAGCAGCCAGCCGAAGGAGGTTATTGAAGAAAGAATTGAAAAAACATTCCTGTTTGCAGGGGAAATTTTTAAACTGCTTGAGGAGGATATTAGCGAATTGGAAAAAGCGGGTTATACATCCAATCCATAAGCCCTTATTTTATTGTAAAGAGTTTTCCTGTCAATATTAAGAAGCTTGGCCGCTTTGGTTTTATTAAAACGAGCCTTTTCCAATGCTTCCATTATTTTCTGCCTTTCCAGCGCACTCTCCAATTGTTTTAAGTCTGTAGACTCCTTAATGCTTTTTATGTCTTCAGCCCTTTCTGTATATGTACTGCTAATTTCACTGGGTAGGGCTGTTTTTTCTACCGATCTACCCTTAGTTAATAAAACCGAGCGCTTTACCACATTTTTCAACTCCCTTAAATTGCCCGGCCATTCATATTTTTCAAGCTGATCAAGTGTTTCCGGGCTAAAGCCTTCCACATTTTTTTCAAGTTCTTTGTTGGCCTCAGCTAAAAAGTGATTCGCAAATTGACTTATTTCCTCGTCCCGTTCCCGTAATGGGCTTATTTCAATTTTAAACTCGTTTATGCGGTGGTATAGGTCTTCTCTGAAATTACTTTGAGAAATGGCGTTCAGCAGATTTTCGTTGGTTGCAGTTAATAATCGCACGTCTATTGGGATATCCTCTCTGCCTCCAACTCGTCTTATGACTTTCTCCTGAATTGCCCGGAGGAGTTTCACCTGAACTTCATAGCTGAGGTTTCCAATTTCATCCAAAAAAAGAGTACCACCATTGGCCACTTCAAATTGGCCCATTCGGTCTTCGTTGGCACCGGTAAAGCTGCCCTTAACATGTCCAAATAATTCACTTGTGGCCAAATCTTTTGAGAGTGCTCCACAATCTATCGCCACAAAGGGTTTTGAGCTTCTCTTACTGTAATTATGTATTTGGCGGGCTACATACTCCTTCCCGGTTCCACTTTCACCCTGTATAAGTACGCTCATATTTGTAGGCCCAACTAACTCTACATACTCGTTCACTTTTCGGGTTTGAGGGCTTTCCCCCTTAATAAAGTCCGTTTTTGCGGCCTCACTTCGGGGTTCTTCTTTGGGGGAGCTGGAGGTGTTTTTTGCTACAGATACCTTCTCCTTTGCAGGCGTCTCCAAAACCGATCTTACAAGGGCAATTAATTCTTCGGGATTTACCGGTTTGGTAAGGTAGTCAGCGGCTCCAAGTTTCATGGCTTTTACAGCCAGTTTAATATCTCCATAGCTAGTGATGAGTATCAACGGAGTATTAATATTCATGTCATTAATTGTACTCAGCATTTCAATACCATCCATGCCAGGCATACGGTAGTCTGACAAGATAAGATCAAAAGAAGATTGCTTAAGAGCCTGCAACCCCTTTTCGGCATTGGACTCCGTAACTGCACTGTATCCCTTTTTTTCAAGAAAGGATTTCAGCATCAAGAGAAAGGTGGTATCATCATCAACCACCAATATTTTAGGTATATGACTCATGGAAAGGTTTGATAGAAATCCAAAATTAGTGGAAATATCAAAGATAGGGTTACTACAAAAAAAGAAGTCACCACTCTCCAGTGATGACTTCAGCTCAACTCGAACAACTAAAAACTAACGCTGCTATTTATATAGCTTCTTAAATATTTTTAATTTGAGTGGAAATTTTAAAATAAACTACTCAAATACAATTATTAGTTAGGGAATACCATACCATT
>CAXBJE010000529.1:0-2378 GCA_963975525.1 uncultured Owenweeksia sp.
TTCGCTGCAAAGTGGGGAGAGTTGGGGCCTGTATATGGCCGCCAATGGAGAAACTTTGAAGGCGTAGATCAAATCACACTGTTGATTGAAGACATTAAGACAAAGCCCGATTCTCGCAGGCTTTTGGTATCGGCCTGGAATCCAAAGGACATACCGGTAATGGCCAAATCCGGATTGCCGCCTTGCCATACATTGTTTCAGTTTTATGTGGCTGAAGGCAAGTTGAGTTGTCAGCTATATCAGCGTAGTGCAGATATATTTTTGGGAGTTCCGTTTAACATTGCTTCCTATGCCTTGCTAACCATGATGATTGCTCAGGTTTGTGATTTAGAATATGGCGATTTTGTGCATACCCTTGGTGATGCCCATTTGTACTCCAACCACTTGGAGCAAACTAAAGAGCAATTAAGCCGTGAGCTACTTCCTTTGCCTACTATGCAGATAAATCCGACAATAAAGAATATTTTTGAATTTGCTTACTCGGATTTTGAACTTAAAAACTACAACCCTCATCCCGCTATAAAAGCTCCTGTGGCGGTTTAATTCTATTATGAAAAATCTCTTTTTTTTATTTGCGCTTAGTGTGTTTCAGCTAGGGGCACAAGAAGCTATCAGTCCAATAGTAAAGGAATGTCAAAAGGCCACTGATCCAAAAGCGTGCAGCAGCGAAAAGTGGGCGGAGTTTGAAAAGAGCCTGCAAGCTACTTTAGAGGCTTCATCTGGATTTTCTATTGCAGATAGCCTTTATGTGAGGTTCAAGGTTACCGGAGAAGGAAATGCGGAGGTAGCCGAAAGTTTTGCATTAATCTCAAAAGTTACGTTACTCAATGTGGTTGAGGCTTTGAAGGATAAAGCTATTGATTTGAAGCCCTCATTGGAGGATCAATTTTATGAGTGGGCCTGGGAAACAAAGTTCGATGACAACTTTTCCAACTATGAATCTATTGAGGACGTTGATAGATATCCTCAAATGAAGGAATGTAATGACTTTAATAGTAAGGGGCAAAAGGGCTGTTTTAGATACATATTATTTAAGGCTCAAGAGCAGATAAAGAAAGAAGGAGTTAATGATAATGCCGTTTTTAATCTTTACATAAAAAATGGAACCGTTGTAGGAGTTAAAGTTGTCCAATTGCCACTTTCTAAAACTCTGGCTGATAGAATTGTTGGTGCGGTTAATGAAAAACTACAAGCCATGGCCACTCCCGTCAGTAGGGAAGGGTCAGATGAGTTTTTTGTCAATATGAAATTTCACATTTTTGGAGACAGTCTCGCCAGGTGGAATTTGCAGGCAGAGCGCCTTACCTACCTTCAGAAGCTGAATAATAAAGTGCCTTTTATTGTTGAGGTGCTTGAAATAGAAAAAATAAATTTTCAAAGACAAAAGAAAGCCGGAGCAGATTATGTGCTTAGTCAATTAAAAACGATTGGTTTGGATACGGTGTCTGAATTTAGATTGGGCTCTTTTGTTTATTCAGTTGATAGCATAAGGAATTATAAAGAGGAGTTGACCGAAGATGGTAATCGTGTAAATAACTTTGGTGTGGTTGAGTCTGTGCCGATTTTTAATGGATGCGTTCAATATAAAGGCGACAATGAAAAGTTGAAAATTTGCTTTCAAAATGAAATAATGCTTTTTGTTTCAAAAACCTTTGTATATCCTAAGGAGGCACGCTATAAGGGTATTCAAGGTAAGGGCTACGTTTCTTTTGTGGTTGAAAAAGATGGTAGAATAGATAACATAGATTTTCTAAAGGGATCTAACATTCTATTAGATCTGGAGTGTATCAGGGTAATATCTGAACTACCAGATATGCATAGCTCCGCAGTTCACCGCGGTAAACCTGTTAGAATTAGTTTTACTATGCCAATTAATGCCAAACTGCAGTAACTTTAAACATTGAACCTTATAACGTTTAACTTTTCCAACCTTCAACGCTAAACAAAAATGAACCCCACTCTGATAGCCGCTATGGCCGAAAACCGTGTAATCGGTAAAGACAATGATTTGATTTGGCATTTGCCGGATGACCTCAAAAGGTTTAAGGCTCTTACCAAAGGCCATCACGTAATTATGGGGCGCAAAACGTATGAGAGCATGAATCGCCCGTTGCCTCATCGAGTGAATATTGTAATCACCCGCCAAAAGGATTTTAAAGCTGATGGGTGCATTATTGTTTCTAATCTTAATGAGGCTTTGCAAAAAGCAGATGGTGATGCTCAACCTTTTATTATTGGCGGTGGCGAAATCTACAAACAGGCCCTTGAGGTGGCACAAACTATAGAACTTACCTTGGTGCATTCAACATTTGATGGAGATACCTACTTTCCTGAAATTGATGAGCGAAAATGGGAGATGGCTGAAAACATGTCAAGAC
>CAXBJE010000530.1:0-2374 GCA_963975525.1 uncultured Owenweeksia sp.
TTTGATTTACGCGCTCAGTACAAAGAAGATTTTAAAGAAAAGCATGGTGTGGGTCTTGGTTTTATGTCATTCTTTACTAAGGCTGTGGTACGTGCTCTTAAAGAGTTCCCACAGGTAAATAGTATGATTGATGGTGATGACATGGTGAGTTTTGATTACCAGGATATCAGCATCGCGGTAAGCGGACCAAAGGGACTTATGGTACCTGTGGTGCGCAATGCCGAAAACCTAAGCTTTGCCGGAGTAGAAAAGGAAATAAAGCGCCTTGCTGAAAAAGTGCGTGATGGTAAAATTTCTGTAGATGAAATGACTGGTGGAACCTTTACCATTACCAATGGTGGTGTATTCGGCTCTATGCTGTCCACACCTATTATAAACCCTCCTCAAAGTGCCATTTTAGGGATGCATAACATTGTGGAACGCCCAATGGCCATAAACGGTAAAGTGGAAATTCGCCCAATAATGTATGTAGCCTTAAGCTATGACCACCGTGTAATTGATGGACGCGAGTCTGTTGGTTTTTTGGTTGCAGTGAAAGAAGCATTAGAAAACCCACAAGAGCTTTTGATGGGAGGAGATGATGTTGTGAAAAAGGCTTTGGAGCTTTAGGCAACAAATCAAATGAGATATTGAAAACCGTCAAGTCTGTAAAGGGCTTGACGGTTTTTTTTGTGGTCCATCAGATTATACTCACATAAAACTTTATTTTAGACCAACTCAAATTTGATGACCAAACTTTCCGCCAGCATTGTACTCTGCCTTGTGGGCTTTATCTCCCACAGCCAATTGAGTTTACATCTTTCGGCTTATACCGGAAGTAAAATTGGGCTGGAAACCAATCCTTATGGCAAATCCACTTTTGAAGTTCCGTTTTTTTATGGTGCTGAGTTGGGTTATCGTGTTAAAAAAACCACCGAAATGCGGGTGTTTGGCTATAGAGGACATATTGAAAAAGGCGAATGGTTTGATCGTGGAGCCGGCCACACAAAAAGCTGGCGATATGGTTTTAGCACACAGGTAACTCTACTCTCATCTCGTAGTGGTCGCTTTAACTTTGATCTGGGATTCCACTTTTCGCGACTGGAAGAAGAAACGGAATGGGCTGATGGTGTGAATGTGGAATTCTTTTCATTTCCATCTAACCTTGCACGGTATAGCGCTTTTGGCGTAGATAAGGCCACTTTTGATGTGGTTGGCGTGGCTCCAAAATGCCGCTTTTATTTTAAAAGGGCGCGGCTGGGGCTGGAAATTGGAGTTGATATTTCAGCATTTGATATGATTTCCTCTTCACGGGAAGTTTACAGCAACACCTTCCCTGATTATGATTACTCCGAAGATGATTTTAGTTATAGTAAATATGGCGCTACAGTTCACCTATCAGTTGGCCACTACTTTTGGTAAAATCGGATGAAATGAAACAGCTATTTTTTATAATGATCATTTCTTTAACGATCGGAACCACCCATGCTCAACTCTCCCTGCATGGCTCCTTTTATTTGAGTTCTAAAGTTGGACTGGATAGAGAACCGTATCACAACACATTAGAGATTCCCCTATTTTATGGTTTGGAATTGGGATATCGGCTAGATCCCAGATTTGATTTACGGCTGATCTATTATATGGGTCACTCTCAAAATGGCCTAACTTCCAGCTCCACCCATCATTCATCCAACTTCTCGCGTTTTGGGTTGAGTCCACAATTTGCCTTTTACATTTCACCTAAAAAGATTTTTCGATTTGATGTTGGAATTCCTATATTCATGTTTGAGCAAGAAGTTTTCTGGACTGATGGTAGGGATGAAACAATGGTTGCTGGGGGTTCAACAGGTTTTACCGCTACTGGTACTGATAAGACGGCACTACTAGCCCTTGGTCTTTCTCCAAAGGCTTGCTTTCATTTTCCCAAAGGCAGAATTCAAATGGAGATTGGAATTGATGCCGCACTTTACGAACTGCGATCCCATAGCAGAGTGGTGCATGAAAACACCGGCACCAAAAACTATGATGCAATCAGCCCAAGTCATCGCGACTTCAGCCTTGCCCTCCATCTCTCTCTGGGATACTCCTTTTGGTAATAGTATTGGTTAATAACCATCACTTAGGTTTTCCGTAATATTGGCCCCTAAACTACTCGCATTTCATGGGGCGCTATCTCAAAATTTATTGGCTTTTAAAACATTATGGGTTGTTGCATGGTCTGCGTTTGTTCTTGCAACTTGGGCATCGTCCGCATTTGAGAGTTCCGGGAGTTCAGCACCACATTCATCTGCGCAAGCACACCAGTGACATTCCCGCTTTTGAGCAGGTTTTTATAACCAGGGAATATGATTTTGAGCCTGGCTGTGATCCATCCATAATAATAGATGCCGGAGCC
>CAXBJE010000531.1:0-2372 GCA_963975525.1 uncultured Owenweeksia sp.
TGTGCCATTACGGCAATTGCCTGGCTCACACCATCCGTGTCGGTTTCAACATGTGCTCTTATCCAATTGTAGCCTTTCGGCAGAAGTGAATTGTCACTGTTTACCCCTTTGGGGAAAGAGAAGGTAACGATGCCGCTTTTCACCAGGTTATCCGTGGAATCGGCCACTTCAATATTTTGAAATTCAACCCAGTTGTTTTTATGGAGGTAACTCCAATGCACCTGGGGGTTGTCCTTCAACGGGTTTTCGCTGCCCTCTGCTAATTGAAAAAGTACAGACAAATTTTGTGGAGGTTGTAAATCCTTTAAGCCAATGTAGAACTGCCCTTCGCCACCAAACTGAGGCATTAGGGGAATGTTTTCTGCGGAAGCAATTAAATAGGGATGTAACTCATGTGCTCCAAAAACACCGGTATGGAAAAACTGTGCAGTTCGGTTTTCAAAGGCTTCGGGCTGCAATTTTTCATTTACCGGAAACGCAGTAAAGTCAATAGTTTGGGCTGCCGTGTAATTAAGGGTTACCGAGGCTACTTCAGGTGTAAATGGTTGTTCGGGCGGAGTGTTATTATCTGGGTCAAGGGCTGCCGTGGTCAATAAGTTTGGATAATCTTTGTGGCCAAAATCGGGCTTCTGAAGTTTGAGTTTCATCAAAATGGTTTCATCAAACTCATCTTCCACGAAGCCTTCTTCAATACTCTTAAGGTTGTTGAGATTTGAAAAATCCTTTTCGAAAGTGCCAAAACCTGGTGTACCGGTGGCTCCCACTAAATACTGTATTAAAGGATGGTTTGGGTCAAAACTCCCGGGGAAAAGGAAGATCAACAAAATGATGAGGGCAATAAGTTCCTGTAAGGTGGTTTCGCCCACAAAATCATAAGGGTGAAAAAGGTCTAAAGTCTCACTGCTTTGGTTGGGCGCAATGGGGTAGCTTACCAGAACTTTATGGGTGTTCGCTTCAATGTTGTAGGATGTGTTGATATAGTCTAAAACCGATTTAAAGTAAACCAGCTTATCATGTCCCAATCCATGCTCTGGTAGGGTTTTCCACTCCAAAGCCACTTCTATAGAAGTAAGGTTTTTAGAAGCTGCTTCTCGATGACCAATTTCCAAATAATCCCCTTTTTTGGGCTGGGGCCCGAAGGGAAAGAAAGGTTTGGAAGGATCAACAGCACCAAAGGAAGTCTCGACTTTTACATTGGTGGCACCACTCACTCTGACCTCAAGGTCAATTTTTTCTACTTTAATGTTTTTAAGCTGCTGATAAGGATAACTGTTGTCCTTATCATTTCTTACCGAAATTCGAACCAAGGGCAGAGTGGTATTGTAGGCCCCACCATGGGTTTCAGCGTCATACGCAAATGTGGCTTCTGCATCTTCAGGCAGTATTCCATACAAGTACAGTTTATCGTCATTCGGCAAATCCAGGCTACCGGGGTCGCTAAGCGGCAGTTCCAACCAGCCTTTTTCTCCGGTAATCTCCGCTTTAAAATCGTTGTGGTCAAAACCGCTTTGGTCTATGGGCGCATCGGCATCAATAGCGATTACCACTTCGCGAGTGCCTTCCTCTAAAAACAACATGGTGGAGGCTACCGCAAAGCCAATTTCGGGCAATTGCATTTGGTTGGTTCCAAACTGCGGCCAGCGTTTGTTTTCGTCAACCGCTTCCAATCCGTCTAACGAATTTGCCACAGGCGCACTATAGATTCTTTTCACCAACCGTGCTTCCTCATCAGGGGAGTGGCTGTCTTCCTTTTCTACAAAAACGGAATGGAGCAATTCCACTTTGGCTTTATTCAAAGCCGTGTCTTCAGCCACTTCATAAACCACATTCTTGCCGAGGTCGTCCTTCCCGGCTTTTAGCGGGGTGCCTTTTTCCAAGAGGTAGCCGTCCATATTTTTTTGAAGTTCAAAAATGAGATGGACGTTATCCGGAACCGCAGGCTTTTTTGGTAGGGCCAATACATCCTTATAATAAAAGTCAAGATGTTGCTGGGTAAATGTGTTGAGGTGGTCGTGAGCAAAATCCATCAACTTTAAAAATCCAAGCAATAGCGAAACGTGAGGTTGATGTTCCTTGTAAGTGGTAATGGATTCTTCGAAATACTTTCCTGCGGATCCAACTATTCTTCCCCAAATTTTGAAGATGCGGTCAAAAAGTACAGCAAGTGCTTCTCTTGCGTTTGAGATTTTCTCCGCATTGGAGGCAGGCAAAGGGCTTCCAAAAATGCTGTTATCAGCAGCTACAGCCGAGTAAAAATCGCTCCAGGTGTTATGCGACTTTTTGAACCAGGGTCTTGAAAAGCCCGTGGTTACTATATCCTGCGAGGCCCAGATTTCAATCGGAAATTCAAATACATAGTCGGTAGAGGTTTC
>CAXBJE010000532.1:0-2367 GCA_963975525.1 uncultured Owenweeksia sp.
TCGCCAATTATGGGCGCCTGATCTTCAACTTCCAGAATGTCCTTGGGCTTAAAGTCCTTTGGGGCTTGCTGATGAATGGCACTTACTAATGCAGTGTAAAGCTTCCTTTTACCGAACTGCACAATTACACGCTTGCCCACAACTACTTCATGCACCATTAAAGGTGGAATGCTGTAGGTATAGTTTTGGGGCAGGGCAAGGGGAAGTATAACTTCTGCGTAGTGCTGCATAGACTGCAAATGTAGAGAGGGAAATTGGAAGGAGCAGGGTATTAATGTATGGGCTGATTTAGAAATTGGTTATAGAACTTCAGATAACGGAGCATTTTATTTTTGAGTTTAAAATTAATCTTGATAAAGGAGATACAGCGATTTTCTGATTTATTCTAAAATCAGGGTTCTATTAGGGTGGTTACGAGTTGATTTTCAACTTGAAAAGGGAATAGGTATTTGTACTATTAACATTTTTTGAAACTCTTAAACTGCTAGTAATGAATACTTTTTTTACATTTAGAGTAACCAAATAATACCCTTAACCATGAAAAAGTTTTTAAAAATCCTGTTGTTTATTGTGCTTGCTGTTGTAGTGATACTTGGAGTTAGCGCTGCCGTAATTAATTCTCAAGACTTACCCACTTACGAAGTTCAAAACCCGGATTATGTTGCCAAGGCCGATTCTGCTGGTTTGGTAAGAGGTAAAAAATTTGTGAACATGCTTTGTGCGGGTTGCCATTTAAATCCTGAAACAGGGAGATTAACTGGAGCCCTAATGGAAGACGCCCCTGAGTTTGGAACTTTGTACTCACAAAACATTACTCATGATAAAGAGTATGGAATTGGAAATTGGACCGATGGGGAAATTCTATATCTGTTGAGGACAGGCATTTTACCAAATGGTAGGTATACTCCACCCTATATGGCCAAACTACCTCATATGTCTGATGAAGACATAAATAACGTTATTGCCTTCCTTAGGTCTGATGATGATTTAGTGGCTGCCACCAATGTTCCTGATAAACCTTGTGAACCTAGTTTTCTTACCAAGTTTTTGTGCCGTGTGGCTTTTAAGCCTTTGCCCTTTCCTGAAAAAAGTATAGAAACTCCTGATGGTAGTGATAAGCTAGACCTGGGTAAATATTTAACAATCAACCTGGATTGCTGGACATGTCACTCTCCCTCTTTTGAGGAGTTAAATGTGTTGGAACCAGAGAAGACCCCCGGCTATTTGAGTGGAGGAAATCAGTCTTTAATCGATACCGAGGGAAATCAGGTACTTTCATTAAATATAACGCCAGACAAGGAAACCGGGCTGGGAAACTGGACAGAAGAACAGTTTGTGCAGGCATTGAAATATGGTGTTATGAAGGGAGAACATGCCTTGCAGTTCCCAATGGAGCCTTATACTGAATTGACGGATGAGGAAGCTTCAGCTATATTTACTTACCTGCAGAGTGTACCTAGTATCACAAATAAGGTGGAACGGACAATTTACGAGTAGTCACAAAGCCTTTCAGTCTTTAATGCCGCTGAATCTTAGGTTTGCCGGCTTTTTTATTTTTCAAAATCTATTACTCTCTGGCATTAATTTTATTCCAGAATCAAAGTTTCATCCATATAATACTTGCCACCGATGGGATCCATTTTAAAAATGAAAGCTCCGTATTTGTAAAGTTCAAGGAAAATAGAGTTTGGAGTATACCCCAGATAGTTATTGAAGTACGCTTCCATTTTAACGTCACCTACATAGAGTTGGTAAAAGCCATATGATTTCTGTAAATCGGGTGCGGGGCGTTCAATTTGTTGAATTGGGTAGTTTCTTTCCTGGCAATGTCTTGCCATTTGAAATGAGGTGGGATTGATGTAGAGCAATTGACCATGTTCACCGTAAACATAGTTTAGGGTATCTGCTCGTGAAGACGTTCTGCTTAAAGTGTTGTGCAGTGGGAGCAATTGGGAATGAGCTAAAAAATCAATAGTAGTATCCATTACAAAGCTCACCTGATAATCCAGTTGATGATCCTTATTAAAGTAGTTTAGACTGGTGTAGCTATCAACATGACTCCAGGGGGCAATATATGCTGGCCTGTAAGTCATGGACAAGGTGTCTGAAAAACGGTTAATACTATAGAATCTTGAGAAAGGGGTGCCTGATGAAGTGTATTTTGAAAGCATTGAATTTATAAAAGTGTAGGTTTCATGGCTGCTATATTTTACCTCCTTAGTTAAATGCTTCAAGTCAAAATCATAATCGGGGTATCCTAAAACTGAAGCCATTTCACTCTTTACGGAATCTCCATGGAGAGTATGTTTGGCCAGATGATAGACTTCATTTGATTCATCCTTTTGTTGTTCAGATAACTGATAGATT
>CAXBJE010000533.1:0-2357 GCA_963975525.1 uncultured Owenweeksia sp.
GTAATAGCTATAATACTGATTGGGCAAAAGCTCACAAATAACATTTCCATCTACAGATAACGTCAAAGTATCGCCAGGTTGGTTAAAGTAGCTACTGTAAATTAAGGTATGGGCGTTTACATCTTTTAACCCTTGCTGTGTATTAGGGATCACCGAGCCACGGTCAAAATCCACAATCCAAAAATCAGCACTTTCTAATGGATTAATGGAAGCTGCAATGGCTAAACCTATTACTCCACCAGTAACACCACCGATTATCATAGATGTTATGGCAACAGAATGATCCTCTTCATAGGAGTCAATTATCATTTCACCATTTTTATACTTGAGAGGCACAAATTTTCGGCCTGCCTTAATAAATACGGTGCTGCCATCGCAAAACCCAAACACGGATTTTACGAGTTTCTTATCTCCGGGAATATCAATTGTGGCGCTAACAATTTCAGTTTTCCTTTTGTATCGTACATCGGGGTAAAAGGTGGTTGTGGTATCACCATTGTTATCCCGCATGGCGTACAAATCAAAGTACAGGGCTTTTTTAAGTTCAGCGGATTTATGAACCGGGTAGCTCGACTTGCCACATGGGTTTTCCAGCATTTCCTTTTGGGAGATAATTATTGGTTGTAGGCGATGAGATTTTAGTTTTCCCTCAAAATCATTAAAACATTTTTTAAAGGCTTGTTCAATAGAATATCCAACCCAATTAGGGGCATCCTTACCGGGCTCGCTTATGGTAGCCATGGCCTGAAACACATGCTCATATCCATTTTCGGTATCAGCAATAAAGCTCACGTTTAGGTCGGTTACCGCCATAGGCCTGCTTCCCTGCATCACCTCATAGGTAAACAGCCTATTAATACGAAGGGTATAGGAAGGTGTAGACGGTAAATTTTGGCCGGATTTAAGAAGTCGGTCTAAATCATTTGCCCAAGTGTCGTTGAGGTAGGCTGCTGTTTTTTCTTTGTAACGATTCCCTAAAATATACCCCACAACCTGTTTGTCTTCGCGTACATCAATTACGTTTTCAATGGTAAAGGGCCACTCCCAGGGTTTAATAGGGGACAGGTTTGATAAATCGTGATAAACTTTTTGGCCTTGCAGGTTGCCAAGGCTTAGGAGTGTGGTAAGCAGGAGTAAAGCTTTGGTCATTAAGATAACTTTTGAGGTCGCCAAAATAGTAAGATTACTATTATAGTTTGAGATATTGGCCCAATTTATGGCAGTAGATAACTTTAGGGGTTATCCTACTGCACGGCATCGAGCGTTAATCTGAAACCTGCTTACCCTTACTCTGTAACCGGATTTAAACTGGAAGAAAGATAATTGAGAATTGGAGAGCCGAGTAAACCCCTAGTTGAGTTTACATAATCGATGTACTCTTCGCGTATTTGTTTTTCCGTTTGGAGCTTTTCTTCCAGCAGTTGTAACTGATAGCTTTTTAAAGCCACAATTTGGCTCCATTCCATTTGGCTCAAGGGAGAAGTGACCAATGATTCTGCAAGGGTAATTCTGTCCAATACCACTTGATGCTTGTTTAGCAATCGCAAAAACAACATGGTATTAAGCTCTTGCTCTTGTTGTAATTGTGTGATTTTTGACTCTGCCTTAGCCTCATCTTCTAAAAGCTCTACCGCCTTACGGTTAAGGCTAGGTTTAGATGGATTGACTATTGGAATTCTAACTCCTACCTGAAAACTCACTTTATCGCCAATTACATCGCCCTTATCGGTGTCTAAATTACTTTGTATGTAGCCAATGTTACTTCTGGATTTGGCTTTGTCCACATTCCACTCCAGCCGTGATAATTCCAATTCACTCTTTATTAATTCGGTTTGTAGGTTTTGCTTTTCCGTTTGGCTATTAGCAATTTCTAAATAGCTTTTGATCTGTGGTATTTCAATAATCTCCTTAATTGGAGCAAAATCATTTGTGGCACTTTTATAATCTAAACCTATATAAAACAGCACTTCCGCAATTGACGTTTCAATTTCCTCCAGTTTAAAAAGGGTTTTGCTCTGTTCGTTTTGAACGGAGACCAAGTCCTTTAGGTTTAAGCTTTCGCTACCGCGGCTGCTAAGGCGATTAATAAACAGGTTTTGAAATTGAATTTGCTCCTGCAAGAGTTGCTTGCGTTCAAGTAAATAATTAAGCTCAATTATAAGCATGTACCTGGTGAACAACGCATTGTTAATGGCAAGCTGTTGTTGCGAATTAAGCATGTTTACCTGATGCTCATAGTAGCGTTTGTTGGCCTTAATTTCAGCAGGAGTAGTAGGGGAGAGCCTTAACCTGTACTCATTTACAGAAGCATCTACATCTTCATTTCCAACTCTAAACTCTAACCGGCTAATCCATGG